>SKWJ01000483.1 GCA_007128995.1 Paracoccaceae bacterium | reverse complement strand
GTCTGGTCATGGAGATTCGCGAGGCGCTCACCTTTGACGACGTGCTTCTGGTGCCACAGGCATCCAGTGTGCTGCCCAACTCGGCAGATACTTCTACCTTTGTCACCAAATCCATTCGCATGAACATCCCGCTACTGTCGTCTGCGATGGACACTGTGACCGAAGCGCGTATGGCGATCGCGATGGCTCAGGCCGGGGGAATTGGGGTTATTCATCGCAATCTGGACCCTGAAGCTCAGGCGAACGAAGTGCGCAGGGTCAAACGTTTCGAATCCGGTATCGTCTTTGATCCGATCACACTGCGCGCGGATCAGACCCTGCGCGACGCTAAGGACTTGCAGGCGCGCTACAACGTCACCGGCTTTCCGGTTGTTGATAACAAGGGTCGCGTTTTGGGTATTGTCACCAATCGCGACATGCGTTTCGCCAATGATGACGCAACCCCTGTCAGCGTGATGATGACGGCAGACAATCTTGCGATCCTGCGCGAACCTGCGGACCGGGATGAAGCGCGCTCCTTGATGCAGGCTCGCAGGATCGAGAAATTGCTGGTCACCGATGCGCAGGGCCGTCTTACCGGTCTTCTGACGCTGCGCGATATCGACCGGGCCGTCCTGAATCCTTCGGCGTGCAAAGACGATCTGGCGCGACTGCGCGTGGCGGCAGCCTCGACCGTTGGCGATGCCGGGTTCGAACGGTCCATGGCCCTGATCGAGGCAGGTGTCGACCTTGTTGTCATCGACACAGCGCACGGCCATTCCGATGGTGTCGCAAAAGCTGTCGCACGGATCAAAGCACAATCTAACGCAGTGCATGTCGTCGCGGGCAATGTTGCGACGGCAGAAGCGACCCGCGCCCTGATCGATGCGGGGGCGGATGCCGTCAAGGTCGGGATCGGTCCGGGATCTATCTGCACGACGCGCATAGTTGCCGGGGTCGGCGTGCCACAGTTGACCGCGATTCTTGATTGCGCACAAGCAGCAGGCGATACGCCTGTAATCGCTGATGGCGGGATCAAGATGTCAGGTGACTTTGCCAAGGCGATTGCCGCCGGTGCAAGCTGCGCAATGGTCGGCAGCGCCATCGCTGGAACCGATGAAGCCCCGGGAGAAGTGATCCTGTATCAGGGGCGCAGCTACAAAAGCTATCGCGGGATGGGCAGTCTGGGGGCGATGGCGCGCGGTTCCGCAGACCGTTATTTTCAGAAAGATGCCGCCAGCGACAAGCTCGTCCCTGAAGGTATCGAAGGCCAGGTTCCTTACAAGGGCGCGGCAGGAGCCGTGATCCATCAGTTGATCGGCGGTTTGCGCGCAGCCATGGGCTATACTGGTAACGCCTCGATCGCGGAAATGCGCAGCAATTGTACCTTCGTGCGAATTTCAAACGCCGGGCTTCGCGAAAGTCATGTGCATGATGTGCAGATTACGCGAGAAAGCCCCAATTACCGGCTTGGCTAGTCTCACATAGAACGGCACGGTGCTGGACGGCCATATCTTGAAGGGTTAAGTCTGGGGCACAAAGAAAGAAAAAGGGGCGACCATGCGAGAGCAATCACCGCTCACACTTTACCTGGCGGCTCCGCGGGGGTTTTGCGCAGGTGTCGATCGCGCTATCAGGATCGTCGAAATGGCGCTTCAGAAATGGGGCGCACCTGTCTATGTTCGGCATGAGATCGTCCACAACAAATATGTGGTGGACGGGTTGCGGGCGAAGGGTGCTGTCTTCGTTGAGGAACTGGACGAATGCCCGACAGACCGCCCCGTGATTTTCTCTGCGCATGGCGTTCCGAAATCCGTCCCCGCAGAGGCGCAGGCCCGCCAGATGCTTTATGTTGATGCCACCTGCCCATTGGTCAGCAAGGTGCATATCGAAGCCGAACGCCACCACGCGAACGGTTTGCAGATGATCATGATCGGACATGCCGGCCATCCGGAAACGATCGGAACGATGGGGCAATTGCCTGATGGTGATGTTCTTCTGGTCGAAGTGCCGGATGATGTCGCCCGGCTGCAGGTTCGCGACCCGGATAAACTTGCCTTCATAACCCAGACGACCTTGTCCGTCGATGATACCGCAGAGATCGTTGCCGCACTGAAGGCCCGCTTTCCGCAAATAATCGGCCCGCACAAGGAAGACATCTGTTATGCGACGACCAACCGACAGGAGGCCGTGAAGGCGATTGCCCCGCTGGTCGACGCGCTGCTTGTGATCGGTGCACCCAATTCTTCGAACTCGCAAAGGCTGGTCGAGGTCGGGCGTGCCAAGGGATGCGCCTATGCACAACTGGTACAGCGCGCAACCGAGATTGACTGGCGCGCGCTTGACGGTGTGCGCAGCCTTGGAATTACCGCAGGCGCATCTGCGCCTGAAGACCTTGTCAATGAAGTGATCGCAGCCTTTCAGGCCCGCTATGATGTAACGATCGAGCTTGTCGAGACCGCGCAAGAGCGCGTCGAGTTCAAGGTTCCCCGCATTCTGCGCGAGACGGCATGATCCCCCGACCGGCGCTTTGGCTGGGGCTTGCAGGGCTGGCTCCGTTCATTTGGGGTGTCGCCACGCTGCTGTCGTCTGGCCTGTCACATATCACACTTTCGACGGTCGGGCCGCGCTTTACTGGCCCTTATGTGCTGATCTCTTACGGGACTGTGATCCTGTGTTTCATGTCAGGCGTGCTCTGGGGGTTTGCCGCACGCGGGGCCGAACATGGCTGGGGCGGTTATGCCCTTTCTGTGATACCTGCGCTCTGGGCGTTTTTCTTTGTGGGCGGCGGCCCGGTGCAGGCTTTGGCCGCGCTGGTTTCAGGCTTCGTATTCCTGCTGTTGATCGACCATCAGTTCAGCCGCCGGGGCCTGACGCCGCAGTGGTGGATGGCGTTGCGACTGATCCTGACCACTGCTGTGGTGCTGTGTCTGGCCTTGGGATTATTGTTGGGCTAGGGTCGCACAGTATTTTTCCGGGACAAAAAGCCATGATCCTTTACTCCATGCCGTCGTCTGGCAACAGCTACAAGGTGCGGCTCTTGCTGGCGCTTCTCGGGCGGCGCGACGTGACACTGAAACATGTCGAATATGGTGACATCGCCCTGTTGCAGGCCAAGGCTGACGGGCATTTGCCATTCGGCAAGGCCCCTGTCCTGCTGCTTGACGATGGCACATATCTGCCCGAGTCCAATGCCATCCTGCTTTATCTGGGCGATGGGACGGAATTCATGCCTGATGACCGCGTTGCGCGGGCGCAGATGTTGGCCTGGATGTTCTGGGAGCAGAACCAGCATGAAGGCGTTATCGCAGTGCGTGCGGCGCTTCGAACCTACGCGCACCGGAAAAGCGAAGTGACGGAAGACCGCTTGCAGGCTTTGTTGCAACGCGGTCATGAACTGCTCCAGATCATGGAGGACCATCTTGCGGCGCAGGACTGGCTGGTGGGCACGGCGCCCAGCCTCGCCGACATCTGCCTGTTCGCCTATACGCATAGTGCACAGGATCTGGGTGGTTTCGAGATGTCCCGTTTCCCGGCACTAGGAAACTGGCTTGCACGCATCAAGGCTTTGGACGGGTTCGAGGCGCTGTGATGACCATGCTTGTTGCCTATACGGACGGAGCCTGTTCGGGCAACCCCGGGCCTGGTGGCTGGGGTGTATTGCTGCAGGCCAAGCGCGGGACGGATGTTGTCAAAGAGCGAGAACTGCAGGGCGGCGAACGCGAGACAACCAATAACCGCATGGAACTCATGGCAGCGATCATGGCGCTTGAATGCTTGAAACAGCCCAGCGAGATCACCATCGTCACGGATAGCGCCTATGTCAAGAACGGCGTGACAAGCTGGATACATGGTTGGAAACGCAATGGCTGGCGCACCTCCGACCGGAAACCTGTGAAGAATGTGGAACTCTGGCAGCGGCTTGATGCTGCACAGGCGCGGCACAAGGCGGTCTGGAAATGGGTAAAGGGGCATGCCGGCCATCCAGAAAACGAACGCGCCGATGAACTTGCACGTGCAGGTATGGCGCCCTTCAAGGTCGCGCCATGACCCTTACGCTCGGGCTGGATTATCTTGCGGTCTTCATCTTCGGGCTTACTGGCGCATTGGCGGCAAGTCGCGCACAACTGGATATTGTCGGCTTTCTCTTTCTCGCCTGTCTGACAGCGGTTGGCGGCGGTACGGTGCGCGATGTCATTCTGAACCGGGACGCGGTTTTCTGGGTCTCCGACCCGGGTATGATCCTGTCAGCCTGCCTTGCGGCAGTGCTGGTGTTCTTTACAGCGCATCTGTTCGAGTCGCGTCTTCGGGCGCTTGAATGGTGTGATGCAGCAGCTCTCGCGGTAGCCGTGCCTGCGGGTGTCGGTGTCGCAATGGGACTTGACCAGACGGCGGCAATCATCCTGATCATGGGGGTTACTACCGGCACCTTTGGCGGCCTGATGCGCGATGTCGTCTGTAACGAGGTCCCGCTGGTTCTCAAAAAGGGTGAGCTTTATGCAACTGCTGCATTGATTGGCGCGTTGGTGGCCGTCATTCTTCAGGCATTGGGGAGCAGCACATTGGTCGCGCTTCTTGCCTGCGGCTGCGCAACCTTCGTCTTGCGGGCCGGGTCGCTTGTCTTCGGCTGGTGCCTTCCGGTTTACAAGAGCAGACCAAAACGCCAGTGACAAAAGCATGGTCACATCGCGAAAACCTGGCGATCAGACTGCTATCGACGCCCTTGATAAAAGCGCCACAACCATAACAGAAGCAAAGAGCCAAGAAGCGCGAGCACAAATGCCCCGATCCAGGATGAGGATGTCATCAGAAACCTGAATCCTAAGCCGCCCACGACGGCCCCTAGAATGCCGATGATCATGGCGGTTGGCAGATCGGTGTTCATGCGCATCAGGCGCGTTGCCAAAACTCCGGCCAAAGCACCGACAATGATCAGCACCATGACCGGCATTGATCAGGCACCCACCTGACGCGCAATATCTGCACGGGATTGCCGACCACGCTCTGTTGCAGATTTCAACTGACCACAAGCTGCCATAATGTCTTCACCGCGTGGCGTTCGGATCGGACTTGCGTATCCTGCCTTGTGAACAATATCGGCAAAAGCTTCGATCCGAGCCCAATCAGAGCGTTGATAAGGTGCGCCCGGCCATTCATTGAATGGAATAAGGTTGATCTTGGCCGGAATCCCGGCAATCAGCTTGACCAGCCGCCGCGCATCAGCATCACTGTCATTCACATCCTTCAGCATCACATACTCAAAGGTGATCCGTTCAGAGTTCGACAAGCGCGGGTAATCTCGCAACGCATCAAGAAGCGTCTTGATGTTCCAACGCTTGTTGATTGGAACAAGCTGATCGCGCACATCATCGGTCGTTGCGTGGAAACTGACTGCAAGCAGGCATCCGATCTCGCTGGCGGTGCGCGCAATTTCGGGCACAACGCCACTAGTCGACAGGGTTATGCGCCGGCGCGATATCGACAAGCCCTCGCCATCCATCACGACCTTCATGGCATCGCGCACATTGTTGAAGTTGTAGAGCGGCTCGCCCATGCCCATCAGAACGACATTGCTGACAAGGCGGGTTTCGTCCCTTGGTTTGCCCGGCTCGGGCCATTCATCAAGATCATCGCGTGCAACAAGCACCTGACCAACGATCTCGGCCGCCGTCAGATTGCGGACCAGCTTTTGCGTACCAGTATGGCAGAAGGAGCACGTCAAGGTGCAACCGACCTGAGATGAAATGCACAAGGTTCCGCGGTTTTCTTCTGGTATATAGACCGCTTCCACTTCATGCCCGCCCGCAATGCGGAGCAAATACTTGCGCGTACCGTCTTCAGAAAGCTGGCGCGTCACGATTTGCGGTCTTGCGATCGCGAAATGCGCCCCGAGTTCACTGCGAAACCCCTTCGCAAGGTTGGTCATCGCTTCAAAATCCTGCACACCCCAGTGGTAGATCCACTGCCAGACCTGACCGACACGCATTTTCAACTGACGCTCGGGGACGCCGATATCCTGAAGCGCCTGCTGCATCTGCATGCGCGTCAGCCCGACAAGATTAAGCTTGCCCCCCTCTTCCGGCTTCCGCGGGAGGGTCAAAACATCTTGGGTTATCGGCGTCATCATACGCGCTCTCGCAATCTCAGAAGGAATGGACTTGGTTAGGTATATAACAAGGCCGCCCGGCAAATACAGCCAAGGCGGCCCGGTTTTTCATCTCTTTCGCAGATCTACTCAGCGCATTGGCGCGCGGCTTCCTCTGTTGCTGCAGTGAAACCGAAGAGAGAGAATGTATCTCTTGTGTTTGTGCCACGGGATGACCGCGCAGTCAGCACCGCTTCAGCACCTGCGCGCATCGCCGTGAAAATACGTTGATCTTCTTCTGGAGATCCGGCCCAAGCCCATTCCCCATCGACAAAAAGCTGAAACTCGTTTGCGCCAATTGTAACCCCGACAGTAGAATCACCCGCAAAAGGGTAGCCACCGGTAAAGGAAATCTCAGGTGTTGAACTGCCGGGCCGATATGTTGCAAATAACAGGATATCGCCACGGCGTACATCCACGGGTTGTCCGCCGCGCGTGTTCAGAGTTTCTCTAGGCGCCGACACGGCCCAACATTCTTGCGGGCTTTCTTCAACAAATACGCTCCAGTCTGTCTCTGCCGCGACACGGTTTTCTGATTCCTGCGCCTGTGCTGTCCCATACCCTGTTGCGGACACCAGAAATGCGACTGCCAGTGCTGTCCCGATCTGCCCCTTTAATGCCATTCGCTCGTGCCTCCAATTGACCCGGCTCAGATTTTCCGCCACGCATGCGCATGTGCGGCTCTGAACCCACTTTTGTGTCTTAGCCGCAAGCAGGTTGAATTTCAAAGCCCTCTGGGCAGAAAATCGCAAAGCCGTGAGCGATCGAGAGCAGTGGATCAAAGAAATGAGCGACAAAATGCCAAACCCGCAGAATATTGACGCTGGCGCAGTACGGCTGATCGAGCTTTGGCGCGGCGATATCTTGGAAAGCCTTCATCGCGGTCATGTTGTGGTCATGCGTGACACTGGCGAGATCGTGGAAAGCTGGGGGCGCGCCGATGCCCTGATCTACCCGCGCTCCAGCTGCAAGATGGTGCAAGCGCTGCCGCTTCTGGAAAGCGCCGCCGGCGCCGGGCTCAGGTCGGAACAGCTTGCGCTTGCCTGCGCATCGCATCAGGGCGCAGCAATTCATGTGTCACGGGTGTCACGCTGGTTGGCAGATATCGGCCTTTCAGAATCCGACCTGCGCTGCGGGTGTCAGGACCCGCAGGATATTCCAGAACGTGACCGGCTTATCCGCAGTGATGACAGGCCTTGCCAACTGCATAACAACTGCTCGGGCAAACATGCGGGCTTTCTGACACTCAACCGGCAACTTGGCGGCGATCCTGAGTATGCTGAGCCCGACCACCCGGTGCAGCGCGCGGTACGACTTGCCTTTGAAGAGG
>SKWJ01000478.1 GCA_007128995.1 Paracoccaceae bacterium | reverse complement strand
GTTTTCCAAACCTGTTCGTGGCGATCGAGGCAAAATCTCGCGCCGTGGTGGCGCCACTTTGTGATCTGATTGAAAGGCTCGGGGCGCTGGAGCGGATCTGCATCGGCGCATTCGATCCTGCCTGTACCGCGATGGCTGTTGAGCGCCTGGGACCAGCGCTGCTCTGGTCGCCCGCCCATGCCCAGGTCGCGCGGCTTTGGGCACGTGGCTGGGGCGTTCCGATGCCGCTTGAGGGCTTCGGCGTTGTGCAGGTCCCCCCCAGTTGGAAAGGTATCGCGCTTGTCACGCCACGTTTCGTGTGTGCTGCTCATGCCGCAGGGATCGGTGTGCAGGTCTGGACGATCAATGATGCGCCCGAGATGCATCGCCTGCTGGATATGGGCGTCGACGGGCTGATGACAGACCGGCCCGGTCTATTGCGCAGCGTGCTGGATGCACGCGGCGCCTGGCCATCACTGCGCGAACAGCAACACCATGACGGCGGCGTAGAATAGAAAACTCGCCACAAGGACAAAGACATGCCAGATCACGAAATGATAAGGCAGTTGTTTCCACAGGTAAAACAGCATGCCAGTTGTATAGGTAATCCCGCCCGCGAACATGAGCACAAGCGTGGCAAATGGCAGGCTTTGCGCCAGTGTCGGTAGAATCAGGACACCGACCCAGCCCATACCAAGATAGAGCGCCAGCGCGAGCGTTCGAAAACGCACCGGTGAGATCAACTTGAGCGCCACGCCACAGGCCGCCGCCCCCCAGAGCCCTGCCAGCAAACCCAGCCCTTGTCCCGGGATCAGCGTGAAAGGCGTATATGTACCCGCGATCTTGAGATAGATTGCGGAGTGATCCAGACGCTGCAGCAACCAGTCCCATCCGGGCCGAAGGCCGAGATTGTAGCACGCCGACGCCCCGATCATTGCCAGAAACGTTGCGCCATAGATGCTTACAGCAACTACGAAATTGCCGCTCTCGACCCCAATTGTGCGCATCACAGCCGCTCCGATCAGCAACGGAACCGCTAACAGCACTGCACCTACCCCAATGACATGCACAGTTGCGTCAAGCCTTCTTTCGGCCGGGCTATAGCCTGTACGTGGCGCAAGGGGTCGTTGCATCTCGAGGCCTCCTGGGTCACAGCCTAAGCCATTGCACAGGTCAGGCGAAGCAGGAAACTTCGCATTATCTGCATGACCTCGCGTCACCCTTCAGGGTGGCAAACCCCTTGCATTTGAAGGCTATCCCGCCTAGCCCGAGGCAATGTTATACAGACCAGAGGCCAGAATGACGATTCACCTGCATGCGCATGATCTACCGGATAACCTTGATCTTGGTCTCGTCGTCGCCATTGATTGCGAAGCTATGGGACTGAACCCCCATCGCGATCGCCTCTGTGTGGTACAGCTGTCTGGTGGGGACGGGGATGCGCATCTGGTACAGATTGCCCGAGATTTGAAGCCAGCACCAAACCTAGTGAGGCTGCTGTCAGACCCCGAAGTTTTGAAGCTGTTCCACTATGGCCGATTTGACATAGCACTCCTGATGCACAGCTTCGGGGTGAAAACAGCTCCGGTCTACTGCACCAAGATCGCGTCAAAACTGGTGCGGACCTATACTGATCGGCATGGGTTGAAATACCTGCTTTCGGAATTGCTGGGGGTTGATATCTCAAAGCAGCAACAGAGTTCTGACTGGGGTTCAGCCAGCCTGAGTGACGCACAGCAAACCTATGCTGCGTCAGATGTGTTGCATCTTCATCGCCTGCGTGATGCTCTTGATCCAATGCTCGAGCGGGAAGGCCGCAAGGATCTTGCCCAGCGACTGTTCGACTTTCTGCCCACCCGGGCAGAGCTGGACCTGCTGGGCTGGCCTGACACCGACATCTTTGCGCACTGACCTTGGCCATGGCCGCGCGTCGCAGCATCGGGACACAGGTCGTACGGATTGCCCGTCTGGTCTTGCCGCTTGGGGCGGTGTTACTGCTTTCGACCATCTTCCTGTTGCCCCAGACGATCGATCCACAGCGCGCAGTCGAACTGGCCGAGATTGACGTGGCAGAGATCACGCGAGAGCCACGCGTCGGGGCTGCGCGGTTTGCAGGCGTAACGCAGGATGAGACCGCTGTGACGATCCGCGCGCATACAGTACGCTCCAGCGGCGATATGGTACAGACGGGCCCAATTGTGCTGACACTGGACGCCCCGGAAGGCACGTTGCGCTTTCCGAGCGGGCGAATGGCGAAGTTTCACGGCGCAGTGGGGCGCATCGACCAACCCGCAGATATGCTAGAATTGCAGGGCGGGGTGCGCCTCGAAACATCGGACGGATATGTCCTGAGAATGCCCGAATTGCAATCCGCACTTGGACAGACCCATATCAAGGGACAGGGCGGCGTTTCGGGAACTGCGCCAGCAGGCAAGATCTCGTCAGACTCAGTCGAATTGACCCGCATTGAAGGACACGACGACGGATATCTGCTTGCCTTCCGGGGCAATGTCAGGCTGATATACCTGCCAGATGAATGAAGGGGTCTGGCGCGTGTGGGTTTCAATTAAGGTAATGACGGCTGCGGTCGTGATGGGTCTGTCGGGAACCATGCTTACTGCGCAGGGAACCGGATTGAGCTTCGCAGGACTTGATCAGGTTCGCGGTCTGCCAGTTGAAGTGACCGCGGACGAACTGCAGGTCAACAACGCGACAGGCGAGACAGTCTTTTCAGGTAATGCGGTACTTGGCCAAGGTGACATGCGCATCGCCGCCCCGGAAATCCGGATCATCTATGCAGCAGCTGAGAACGGACGCATCCAGCGTCTGGAAGCTTCGGGCGGTGTTACCTTTGTAACCGCTGAAGAGGCCGCGGAAGCGCAGAGCGCCGTGTATGAAGTAGCACAGGGGCGCGTGATCATGCGCGGCTCTGTCATCCTGACACAGGGCCCGAATGTTCTTTCAGGTGACAGCCTGGACGTCAATCTGGGCACAGGACAAGGCCAAATGCGCGGCAATGTCCGGACAATCATCCAGACCTCGCCCTAAGTGATCATGGACGACACAACGCCCCCGAACAGCAGCGCGAAGCTGGAAATCGTCCATCTGCAAAAACGCTATGGAAAGCGCACGATCCTGCGGGACGTGTCACTCGTGCTGCATCCGGGTGAGGTTGTGGCGCTGCTGGGTCCAAATGGCTGTGGCAAGACGACCTGTTTCTACTGCGTTGCCGGGATTGTGCGGCACGAAGGTGGCCATGTGATCATCGACGGAGCCGATGCCACAGGGTTGCCGCTCTATCGCCGCGCGCGGCTGGGATTGGGTTATTTGCCGCAGGAAATGTCAATCTTTCGCGGCTTGAGTGTTGCCCAGAACATCATGGCCGTGCTGGAAGTCACAGAAAAAGACCGGCCAAGACGGGGCCAGCGGCTGAATGGGTTGCTGCAGGAATTCTCGATCGAGCATCTGCGTGATGCACCCGCGCTTGCGCTGTCAGGCGGAGAGCGGCGGCGTGTCGAGATTGCCCGCGCGTTGGCGGCAAACCCACGCTATGTGCTGCTGGATGAGCCCTTCGCCGGTGTCGATCCGATCGCGGTCGGCGAGATTCGTGCGCTGGTCTCTGACCTGAAGACACGCGGGCTTGGTGTTTTGATCACGGATCACAATGTCCGTGAAACCCTCGCAATCGTGGACCGGGCCTATATCCTGCATGATGGCGGGGTGTTGAAACAGGGCACTCCCCCAGAGGTTGTGGCCGACCCAGAGGTCCGCAGGGTGTATCTGGGCGCAGATTTCCGTCTGAAGTAACCCGCCGCCGCGTGTCGGGACGATATCAGAAAGCATTGACATCAGCCTGCAATCCGTTGCCAAATGCAGGCAGGAGGCAGGCCCCGGAACCTTGCAGCAACCGCAAAAGCCGAAAGGGGTCCGAGGGCAAGCAGCGCGAAAAAGTGACCCGGCAGGGCCATAAGCCCTACCAAAACAGCAAGGAGAAGCGCATGCGTTACCAGATCAGCGGCAGACATATTGACATCGGGGAAGCCCTGCAGACCCATGTTAAGGCCGAATTCGGAGAGTTGTTGGAAAAATATCAGCAACGCCCGACAGAGGCCGTCGTGATCTTCTCGCGTGATGCCCATAATCATGTCTGCGAAGCGACGCTGCATCTCTCGACCGGGCTGACAGCGGCGGCGCGGGCGCAGGCGGGCGAAATCTATGCGGCATTCGAATCTTGCCGTGAAAAGCTGGACAAGCAGTTGCGGCGCTACAAGCGTCGCCTGAAAGACCATCACCGCGCACGCGCGACACCTGTTGAATTTACAGATTCTTCCTCGTATATCGTGGCCTCACACGAAGCCGAGGTGGCGGACGAGCCCGACTCGTTGCAGCCGATCATAATTGCAGAGATGGAAACTCGCATTCCGTCTCTGAGTGCAGGAGAAGCCGTTATGCAGATGGAGCTTGCCCACGCCCCCGTGCTGGTTTTCCGCAACGAGCGCCATGGCGGGCTGAATGTCGTTTATCGCCGCGATGACGGAAACATCGGCTGGGTCGACCCACAGTAACCTTCAGCATCTCGGGCCACCACCCCCAGATTCAGGTCCGGGGGTGGTTCTCTATTTCAACAATCAAGGGACATCCGCGCATGGATATGTCGACGCTTCTCAATCCCAAGGCCGTGCGCTTCATTGCCTCTGCCACAAGCAAGAAGCGTCTGTTCCAGAGCATCGGTGAAGCGGCTCAGAGTGTTTACGGGCTTGAGACTGAAACCGTGATCGCTGCTTTGCAAGAACGCGAGACGCTTGGCCCTACCGGGGTAGGGCACGGCGTGGCCGTGCCCCATGCACGACTCGATGGAATAGACAGGGTGCTTGGTGTGTTTTTCCGGCTTGAGAAACCTCTTGACTACGGTTCAGTCGACAAGGCCCCTGTGGATCTGGTCTTTGCATTGTTTGCCCCGCGCGAAGCCGGTGTCGAGCATCTCAAGGCACTGGCTTTCATCTCACGTACGCTGCGCAATGCTCAGATTTGCGAAAAATTACGTGCAAATGATGATCCAGACAAGATCTTTGCCATCCTGAGCAGCGCGGAAGCGACAAAGGCCGCCTGATCGGGCAGCGCACCCAATCTAAGCGTGTGGCGTACCTTTGCCCGATCGGTCCAGACGCGGGCGCAGCAGCACCATCACGTCGGCGTATCTTATGACCGATCAGGGGGTGTCGCAGAGTGTGACATCAGGGTGGCGCGCCAGAAAGAACGGGTTTTCATATCCAGCCTTGCCATAGCGCAATGGCTGATGCGTATTGAAATCCAGCACCTCACCCCCCGCCGCCTGCAAAACGGCCTGACCGGCAGCGGTGTCCCACTCCATCGTGCGCCCCAGACGCGGGTAGAAATCGGCTTCTCCGGCAGCAAGCAGACAGAATTTCAGTGATGATCCTGCAGAACGGAACTCTGCCACAGGGTATTTTGCGATATAGGCATCTGTCGCCGGATCGCGGTGCGATTTCGAGGCGACAACACTCAAGGCCTCAAGCGCCGGTCGGCGCATCTGCAGCTGTCGCGTTTGTACTGAAGACAGCGCCGAGAACGGACCCGTTTCCTCGATCGCGGTTCCATCTGCGCGGGTGTAGAACATGCGCGCCTTGGCAGGCGCATAGACAATGCCCCGAACCGGATTGCCATTTTCGACCAGCGCGATATTCACAGTGAAAGCGCCCCGCCGCCTGATGAATTCCTTGGTACCGTCCAGAGGATCGACGATGAAGAACCGTGCAGCCTGCACCGCGTGGCTGGCTGTCTGCTCTTCGGTCACGATCGGAACATCTGGAAACGCGGCTGTCAGTCCCTCAGAAATCAGGCGGTCGGCGGCTTGGTCAGCTTCTGTCAACGGACTGGAATCGGCCTTGGTCTGGACCTCCATTTCCGAGCGCTCATAAATTTCCATGATAGCGGCACCAGCACGCAGAGCCAAAGCGCGAAATTGCGTTTCAAGTGCAACAAGATCTAGATCAGACATGCTTCAGCTTCCCTGGGGCGCGCAACATAACTTGATAATCCTGCGCGAATTAAGATTGACTTTCTATGGTCTGAACAGGCCGCAGCCTGGATAGGCAGCGCATCGCGGCCGGCGTCAGACAAGGGCCATATCCTGCAAGGCCGCCCGTGCGGCTGCGCGTGGATCGTCGGCCTGCCATATCGGACGCCCAATCACAACATGGTCAGCACCGGCCTGCAAGGCGGCGCGCGGTGTCGCGATCCTTTTCTGGTCACCGGCCTCGGCGCCAGCAGGACGCACACCGGGGGTCACAATCAACTTGCCCGCAGCCTCGGGGAGGGCACGGATGGCACGCGCTTCATGTGGGCTGGCAATAACACCGTCAGCCCCTGCCACGAAAGCGCGCGCAGCACGTTCAAGTGTCAGATCGACCAGATCGCCAGGTTGCATCAGGCCTTCATCCAGATCGGCCCGATCAAGCGAAGTCAGCACTGTGACTGCTAGGATCTTCAGATCTGACCCGCCTGCCCCATCGCGTGCAGCGCGCACCACATGCGGATCGCCATGAACGGTCAGAAAATCAAGATCGAATTGCGCAATCCCGCGCACCGCCGCAGCCACAGTCGCACTGATGTCAAAAAACTTCATATCCAGAAAGATACGTTTGCCGTGTTCCTGCTTCAATTCATTGGCCAGCGCCAACCCGCCGCCAGTCAGCATGCCAAGGCCAATCTTGTAAAACGAGACGGCATCGCCGAGTGTCCGCGCGAGTTCGAGCCCGGCAAGGGCATTTTGCACATCGAGCGCAACAATCAGACGGTCATCAGCTAGGGACATGGGGCTAGATCTCCGCAAGGACTGGGCAGGCGCTCATGCCATAGGCCAGAGGCGTGTGCGGCGCAACAGTTCAGACCAGAGTTTGGAGCAGTTGTGCAACCCAAATCAGCGCTACTCTCCAGATGACCGTTTCGAGGGCGACCAAATACTTGCAGTCTCCATTGGCGCAAACTGCGCGGGCGCTCCGACACTTTCGTCAATCGAACACTCCCTGCAGCACGGAGCTGATCAGCATGCTGATCAACTCCTGTGTCACATAGCCGGTCTGTGGCAACCCAAACTCGGCCTGGGCCTGACCAATCGCAGCGCGGGTTTGGGCATCGAAACGGCCGTCTACCGGGCCGGGGTCCAACCCCAAAGCCGCGAGGCGCTGCTCGATAAGCTGTCGGGCGACGATATTCAGACCCAATCTGTCCTCAGTGGCGCGGGCTGCGGCATTTTCGGGAGTGTCTGTGGGCTCGGCAGGCTCGGCGCTCAGGCGCGCTTCGGCCTGCGCGGCGAAAGCGCCGTCGGGCCAGTCTTGCAGATAGGCTTCATAGCCCGCCACACTGTCACGTTCGCGTGCACGCTGCCAAGCCTGCGCGTCTTGCTCACTTATTGCTGCGCGTGCGCTCTCTTCCATCCGGGCAAGGCGTTCCCGAGCCAGTGTCGCGAAGATCCCCTCCGGAT
>SKWJ01000065.1 GCA_007128995.1 Paracoccaceae bacterium | reverse complement strand
GAGCAACGCCCAGGCCGACATCAACCTGTCTGACGTAAGCGCCAACAACGGTAGCATTACGCTGGCGGAAAATGTGGGCGACATCATCAACTGGGGCAACATCGACGGCTCCAACCCGATGCCGGGGTTTGGTGTGGTGAATGCGCGCATTAGCTACGAAGTAAACGCCACAACTGATCTGACACTGCGCGTCGAAAACGTGTTCAACAAGCAATATCAGACAGTTGAAACTTACGGCACCTCTGACCGGGCCTTCTACCTTGGCGTTGCGTCGCGTTTCTAAAGCCCTTGGCGCAGCCCTTGCCCTCTGGGCCGGGGCGGCGCTTGCGGGGCCACCCGAGAGGGTGGTCTCGATCAATCTGTGTACAGACCAACTCGCGATGATGCTGGCCGCACCGGGGCAGTTGATTTCTGTTTCGCATATTTCGCATGACCCGAATGTTTCGGTCATGCTGGAGCAAGCGCAAAACTATCCGGTCAATTACGGACAGGGGGAGGAAGTGTTCCAGCTGAGCCCTGATCTGGTTCTGGCGGGAACATTCACCTCGTCCTACACTGTCAGCCTTCTCAGACGGCTTGGCGTCGAGGTCGCGCAACTGCCGATCGTCAACAGCCTTGACGCGATCCCTGACAATATCCTCGAGGTGGGCAGGCTTCTGGGCCGCGAAGTCGAGGCAATAGCGCTGGTTGCACAGTTCGAAGCGGATCTCACGGCGCTGCGCGCGGACAGCTCAGACATGCGCGCAGCCTTGCATTATGCCAATAACTATACCTCGGGTGAGCGCTCTCTGGCGCATGAAATTCTGACAGCGGCGGGGTTTGCCAATGTCGCTGCAGAAGCGGGGCTGGTTGGTGGTGGAACGCTGGCGATGGAGAGGCTGGTGATGCTGATGCCCGATCTGGTGATCTCGGGCCAGCCTTATCCGGGCGCCTCTCGGTCCGAGGATGTGCTGCACCACCCCGCGATGGACGCGCTGCGCGCGCGCCACGCCGCGCATGCCTTGGCCGATGCCGAATGGGTCTGCGGCACACCTGCTGTGTTGCGCGCCATCGCGCGGCTGGCAATGCTGCATGAGGGGGGGTAGGCCGATGTCGCGCGTGCTCTGGGGTGTCGGCGTTGCGGGGCTGGTCGGCCTGTCTGTGGCTTCATTGCTGATCGGTCCGGCCGGATTGACCCCATTGCAAGCAGTATCGGCCCTGATCCGGGGCGATGCGCTGGCGGAGACGCTGGTGATGCGCGAAATCCGCCTGCCGCGCGCAATTCTGGCTGTGTTGGTGGGCGCGGCGCTGGGCCTTGGCGGGGCGGCCATGCAGGGCTATCTTCGCAACCCTCTCGCCGAGCCGGGCCTGATCGGAGTGTCCGGATCGGCCGCTTTGGGCGCTGTCCTTGCGTTGCAGACAGGTCTTGCGGCTGCGCATGTGCTCGCGTTGCCGTTTGCCGCGTTGGCAGGGGCAGTGTTGGCAGTTCTGATCATTCTGGCATTGGCTGGCCCGCGCGGCGGATCGATTACGCTCATTCTTGCCGGGATCGCTGTTTCGGCTTTGGCGGGCGCGCTTACATCGCTGGTGCTGAACCTGTCGCCCAATCCATTTGCCGCGTCAGAAATCGTGTTCTGGATGATGGGATCGCTGCAGGACCGGTCGATGATCCATGTCTGGATTTCGGCCCCCTTTATCGGACTTGGTGCGCTCATACTGCTGTCTCAGGGCAGAAATTTCGACGCCCTGACCCTCGGAGAGGATGCGGCAGCCAGCATGGGGGTTCATTTAGGAAGGTTACGGTTGGCGCTGGTTTTGGGGGTTGCGTCGATGGTGGGGGCGGCAACGGCGGTTGCCGGGGCGATCGGCTTTGTCGGGCTGGTTGTGCCCCATATCTTGCGTCCGCTGGTCGGGGCGCGGCCGTCTGCCCTGCTGCCCGCGTCGGCTCTGGGGGGGGCGGTGCTGGTCCTGATGGCGGATATCGCAGTGCGTGTCATTCTGCCGACACGTGACCTGAAATTAGGCGTTTTGACGGCGATTGTCGGTGCGCCGCTGTTTCTGCATCTGATCTACAAGACGCGCTTGCAGGGGCAGTTATGACCGAACTTGTGCTGAGTGATTTTGCGGTTTCACGTGGCCCCTGTGACGTTCTGCGCGATATCAATCTATCGGTCGGGCCAAGGGAATGCGTGGGATTGCTTGGGCCTAATGGCGCGGGCAAGACCACGCTCTTGCGGGGGGCTCTGGGACTTATGCCACATCGCGGAGGGTCGTCGCTATCGGCCTTGCCATTGGCGATGCGTGCGCAGACTGTGGCCTGGCTGCCGCAGGCCCGCGAGATCGCTTGGCCCATGAGTGTGGAATCCGTAGTGGCGCTGGGCCGTTTGCCGCATCTGGGACATGGTGCACACCCGACGCCTGACGATCAGAACGCAATAGACTGGGCGCTGTCACGTCTGGGGCTGGACAGTTTTCGTCAGCGCATCGCGACCCAGCTTTCAGGCGGGGAACAAGCGCGCGTGCTTATTGCGCGCGCGCTCGCTCAGGCGACGCCGATACTTATGGTAGATGAACCTGCTGCGGGGCTGGATCCGGCGCATCAGCTGACATTGATGCAAACCTTGCAGTCCGAGGCACGCGCTGGCCGCATGGTCATCGCATCCATGCATGATCTGGGGCTGGCTGCACGGTTTTGCACCCGACTGATCGTGCTTTCTCATGGGCAGATCGTTGCCGATGGACGTCCGGAGCGCGTGCTGACCCGTGAACTTCTGGCGGATGTGTTTCAAATACGGGCCCATATTTCCTACAGTGATGATGGTCCTGTGGTCCAGCCTGTGGGAGTGATCTGGTGACCGTGACGCTGAATCAGCCATGGCTGGAGTTTGATCTTGGCCAAGTTATGCAGGTCCTGAGCTGGGCACCTCATGGGGCGGGGTGTCATCGGGCGCGCCGCATCTTGTGGCGTCAGGTACGCAATGCGGATCTGCCAGCCGATCTTGATGTCGCCAAATGGCTCGATGCACAGATGCATCGGCGCGGGGCCGGGGCAGAGGTCTGCATGCTCACATCCCGCGACATCTCGGTCTATCATGTTGCGCGAAAGAACATCGATATTCACGACGTCATGGCGGTTGCGACAGTCGGGCTGTCGAATGCGGAACGTGTGGGGCACCGGGTGGACCGCACTGGCCGCGACTGGAACCGCGATCTCTCAAGCGCGCAGGAAGCCGGTTTTGGTACGATCAATATTGCGGTGCGCCTGTCGACCCCGCTCTCGCAGATCGGGCTGCTGGAGGCGATGAGCATCGCCACCCAAGCGCGGACACTGGCGGTTCTGGACGCCGCGCATGTGCTTCCTGACGGGGCAGGACTTGCCACTGGCACCGGGACCGATTGCATTGCCGTGGCTGCGCCGGAAGGCAGTCAGCATTACGCAGGACTTCACACAGCGCTGGGCGAAGCCATCGGGCAGGCGGTGTTGCAGGTTGTCAGTGAAGGCGCGCGTGTCTGGCAGCGCAGCATCGGGCTCAGAAGCGAGGGGTAAGGGTATGGACAGCGCAGGCCTGGCAGAATTCTTGGCAAGAGGGGGGCCTGCGCTCTGGGCGATCGCTGGTCTTTCTGTCCTGACCACTGCGTTGATCCTGTGGAAGTTCTGGGATCTTCTGCGACTGGGCGCATGGTCCCGGCGACCATCAGAAAACGCGGTCGCGGCCTGGCAAGCCGGGGCGCATGAAGACGCGATCTTGCAACTGGCGCAGCGCAATGGTCTGCGTGCGCGGGTCAGTCGCCGTGCCATGGAAACCTGCCACACGCCACATATGGGGGACGCTGCTGCGCGGGAAGAGACACAGCGCATCGGCAAGCAGGCGCTGATGCAGGCCCGCCGCGGTTTGCGGGGATTGGAACTGATCGCCACAATTGCGCCCCTGATCGGGTTGCTTGGGACTGTCCTTGGCATGATTGAAGCGTTTCAGGCCCTGCAGGCGGCCGGAAACCGCGCAGATCCGGCGGCCCTGGCAGGGGGTATCTGGCAAGCCTTGCTGACAACTGCGGCAGGGATGGCCGTGGCGATCCCGGCTGCGATGGCATTGAGTTGGTTCGAGAGTATCTGCGACCGGCTGCAAGTTGATCTTGAAGACCTTGCCACTCGCATCTTTACGGCACGGGGGGGCGTGTGATGTTCCGGTTTGCTGCCCCCCGACCATCGCGCCGACCAAGCCTGACGCCAATGATCGATGTTGTGTTTCTGTTGCTGGTCTTTTTCATGCTGGCCGCGCGCTTTGGTCAGGATGTCGGCCTGTCGCTGGCCCCCGGTGGCGGGGTGGGAACTGAATATCAAGGCGCTCCGCGTCTTGTCGAGTTTGATGATCTTGGCCTTTGGCTGAACGGGACAGAGATCGACAGGGATGCGCTTGCGGTCGCGGTTCTCGATCTGATGCCATCCGAGGATGCAGTGGTTGTCTTGCGTCCGCGCGACGGCGCGCGTGTTCAGGATCTTACCCAAGTGACCGAATTTTTGCAGGGTGCGGGTGTGCGCAATCTGATCGTGCTGGAGCCGCAATAATGGATTTTGCATCCCATCCCCGCAGGCCCGTGCGCGAAAACGTTGTCCCGATGATCAATGTCGTGTTTCTGCTGTTGATCTTCTTTTTGATGAGCGCGCAAATTGCGCCCCCTGATCCTGTGGAGGTGGAGTTGCCGTTAGCCATGCAGCTGGACAGCCCTGTAGCCGAGACGGCGCGAGATGTTTGGCTGGGTCTTGATGGTGTTTTGCGGTTCGAAGGTGCGTCCGGGGATACGGCTCTCGCGCGTCTTGCCGAGACGCCGGGCGCGGTTGCATTGCGTGCAGATGCCTCGCTGCCGGCAGCAGAGTTTGCGCGACTGCTGCGCCTGATGGCCGAAGCAGGGATCACAGACGTCACGCTTGTGGCGATATCGGGGGCGGAATGAACACGACCTTTGAATTTCTGGGGTTCACTGCGGTCGCCGCCGTTGTTCATGTTGCTGTCTTTGCAGCCAGTGCCCCATATGGTCAGGATGCCGGCGGTGCGGGCGGGGATCATGACGTGACCCAGTCAGCGCCGCTGGCTGCGGGTGATGCAGCGATCTCTGCCTTGGTCCGGCAGTGGGATGCGCCGATCCATGTGGCAGAGCCGCGTGCAGAAATGCCCCGGTTCTCGCCATCCGATGCCCCTGTTGTCTTGCAGGAAGAAGCGACACCTGCCCCCAGAGTGCCGCAACGCCTGGCCGTACCACAGCGTCAGGACCCGGATCGCCCGGCTCCACCATCGGCGCAAACCCCGGCTCTGTTCGACATGCCGCAGGAGCGTGCAACACCACGACCCCAAGCCCGGCCAGAGCCGCGCCAACCCTCTGCTCCGCCTGCATCGCGCGCGGCGGGTGCTGCTGCGTCCAGCCAGCAGGGGCAGGGACAGGCTGATCTGTCCAGCGGCACCGCGTATCAGGCAAGTTTGATGGCGCAATGGGGGGGTGGTATCCGTGCTGCCGTGCAGCGCCAGCAGAGCGCGCCGCGAACGCGGGTGCGTGGGACTGTGCATCTGCGATTGCAGGTTACCGCGCAGGGACGACTGGCCCATGTGCAGATAACGCAAAGTTCTGGCCAGGCCGTGCTTGACAGCGCGGCCATGCAGGCCGTTCAGCGCGCGCGCTTTCCAAAGGCCCCATCGGGCATTGACGGGACGCATCAGTTCAATCTGCCTTTGCGGTACGAATAAGAAACAGACAGGCTGACGCGCCGAGGCGTGCTGAATTAACGACAGTCCCAGCTTTTGCGTGACGCTGCGTTCTTGGTCCTGCGCACTGGTGCAGCGCGGTCCAAAGCCAATCTGGTCGAAAAGCCTATCCAGTGCTGTTGAGAGATGCGACTGTCCTCTCTGCTGCGACAAGCTCAACCAGCAAGGGCGCAGGCTGCCAGAACCATGGGTCTTCATCTGCGAACCGTTCCATCTGGCGCAAGAGAACGCTCAGGCCCTGCGCATCGGCCCAGTGAAGCGGACCGCCGCGCCATCGTGGGAACCCGTAGCCATGCAAGAGCGTCACATCGACATCAAGAGGGCGCTTTGCAATGCCTTCCCCGACAACGCGCGCAGCCTCATTGACCATTGCGGCCATGTAGCGCGCCACGATTTCGGACGGTGTGAACTCTCGCGGCTTCACGCCACGTTCCGCACGCTCTGCGGCGATGATGTGTTCGACCTCGGCACTCGGGCGCCCGGCAGCGTTGCCTGACTGATAACTGTAATACCCCTGATCGGACTTGCGGCCCAGCCAACCCCTTTCGTGCATCACATCGCCCCATTTCGGAACGAAATCCTGTGGGTCACGAGTTGATGCCTTGCGTTGCCGCGTGAAGAAGCCGATATCCAGCCCGGCAAGATCCTGCATTGCGTATGGGCCCATCGGAAAGCCAAATCCGGTGATTGCGCGATCCACGTCGTAGGGACTGGCCCCCATAAACACCATCCGGTCTGCGCTGGCCCTGTAGGCCTGAAGGATCCGGTTCCCGATAAACCCGTCACAGACACCCGCCCGCACGCAGATCTTGCGCAGCCGTTTGCCAAAGGCGAATCCCGTTGCGACACACTCGGCCGAGGTTGCTTCGGGTACGACGATTTCCAGCAGTCGCATGACATGCGCTGGCGAGAAGAAATGAAGCCCCAGCACATCAGCGGGCCGTTGCGTGACGGCAGCGATTTCGGAAATGTCGAGATAGGACGTGTTGGTCGCAAGGATTGCGCCGGATTTGCAATGGCGGTCAAGTTCGGTGAAGACGGCCTGTTTTGCGCTCATTTCTTCAAAGACCGCTTCGATGACCAGATCGCAGGCTGCCAGCGCGGTGTAGCGATCCGCCGCCCGGAAACGGCTTGACAGGATGTCTGCCCGCGCCTCGGAAGAGAGTTTGCCGCGGCTGACGCTATCACCGAGGATATCGGCTATGCCATTGCGCGCAGCTTCTGCGCTGTCGGCGTCGCGTTCGATCAGGGTGACATCGCATCCGGCAAGAAGGGCCGCGACGGCGATACCGCTGCCCATGCGTCCGCCACCGACAATTCCAACCCGGTCGGTCGGGCGTGGGGCCATCCCATCCAGTTCCGGCAGTTGTGCAACCTTGCGCTCTGCAAGAAAGGCATGGATCAGGGCTGCGCGTTGTGGACTGTCCATAAGCTGCAGGAACAGCGCACGTTCATGCCGCATGCCCTCGTCAAACGGTTTGCCTGCGCCTTCTCGGGCCGCATCAATTGCCGTAACTTGTGCGATCTGGCCCTTGTAGCGCGCCTCAACCTGAGATCGCAGATCGCTAATTGCTGTCATGTCCAGTGCTGGCGGGGCCATCTCGGATATCCGGCGTGGCTTTGCACCCCGCTTCAGAAGTTTGGTGGCCATGTCCAGTCCAGCCACAAGCGGGCTGCTGTCTGCGGCACCGAGCGCGTCAAGGATCCCCAGATCGCGGGCTTCGTCTGCACCGATTTGCCGGGCAGCCGTGAT
>SKWJ01000031.1 GCA_007128995.1 Paracoccaceae bacterium | reverse complement strand
CACATTCCTGCACTACCTCGGAACCAGCGCGATCCGCGCCCTTGTTCAAGCACAAAAACCCGAGCGGCAATTGGCCCTTCAACGCGTCGGAGACACCAATGACCGCACATTCTGCCACATCGGGATGGCTGGCCAGCACCTCTTCCATCGCCCCGGTTGACAGACGATGTCCCGCAACATTGATCACGTCATCGGTGCGCGCCATGATGTAGACATATCCGTCCTCGTCAATATAGCCGGCATCGCCTGTGGCGTAATATCCGGGGAACTGATCCAGATAGCTTTTGCGAAACCGGGCTTCAGCGTTCCAGAGATTGGGCAAGGTTCCGGGGGGCAGTGGAAGCTTGATCGCAATCGCCCCCAATGTCCCGGCACTGACTGGATTCCCACCTTCATCCAGAACCTTGATATCATAGCCCGGCATTGCCACTGCTGGCGAGCCAAGCTTGACGGGCAAAGGGTCCAGACCCATCGGATTGGCGGCAATCGCCCAGCCGGTCTCGGTCTGCCACCAATGGTCAATCACCGGGACCTGAAGTTGCTCCTGTGCCCAGAGAATTGTATCTGGATCGGCACGCTCTCCCGCCAGATAAACAGTCTTCAGCCCCGACAGATCATACTTGCCGACATATTCCCCCTTGGGGTCTTCACGCTTCACGGCGCGGAAGGCCGTCGGGGCCGTGAAAAAACTCTTGACCTTGTGTTCAGAAATCACGCGCCAGAACGTGCCTGCATCTGGTGTGCCAACAGGTTTGCCCTCAAACACGATGGTCGTGTTTCCTGCGATCAGCGGCGCGTAGCAGATATAGCTGTGCCCGACGACCCAACCCACATCCGAGGCAGCCCAGAACACGTCGCCCGGATCGACATTGTAAATGTTCTTCATCGACCATTGCAGGACGACAAGGTGCCCGGCAGTGGCGCGGATCACACCCTTGGGCTGGCCCGTTGTGCCGGATGTATAGAGAACATATGCCGGGTGATTTCCCTCAACCGGCACACAGTCATGTGGGTCAGCATCCGCAACAAATTCGGCCCAGTCATGGTCGCGCCCTTCGACAAGTTCGGCGTGCAATGCGTCGCGTTGCAGGATCACGCAGAAATCTGGCTTGTGCTCTGCTTCCGAAATAGCATTGTCCAGCAGTGGCTTATAGGGGACCAGTCGGCCCGGTTCGATCCCGCAGGATCCTGCGATGATGCATTTTGGTTGCGCGTCATTGATCCGCACTGCCAGTTCATGCGCAGCAAAGCCACCAAAGACCACAGAGTGGATCGCGCCAAGCCGGGCGCAGGCCAGCATTGCCATCAAGGCCTCGGGCACCATGGGCATGTAAATGATTACGCGGCATCCCTTGGTGACGCCTTTTGCCGCCAAAGCGCCTGCAAGACGCGCAACTTCGTCACGCATTTCGCGATAGGTCAGTTTGGTGATGCTGTCCGTCACCGGGCTGTCATGGATAACGGCGATCCGGTCACCATTGCCGGACGCAACATGGCGATCCAGCGCGTTCCAGCAGGTGTTCACCATCCCGTCGCGGAACCATTCATATAGTGGGGCTTTGTCGTCAAATAAGGCTTTCGAAGGGGGGCGATCCCAGTCGATGGCTTGCGCTTGCTCCATCCAGAACCTGTTTGGATTTGTGATGGATATCTTATGCAGATCAGCGTAGCGCATGCGTGTCCCTCCCAAGATGCTCAACACGGGAAAGGCATAGACGACAGCGCAACGGCTGCGCAATGCCTGTTAACGGCAACACCTGCGCTGCGCTGAAGAAACTTTGCAGAATGTGGGTCGTGAAGCTGCAAAAGTTTGCAAACCCCATTGATTTGGGAAAAGCTGGTGGCGGAAGATGGGCGGATTTGCAAACCTGCTCCGTGCCTCAGCCATATTGTGCAACCGGCGTGCCGGCGAGGGCAGACATGTTCAGCAAGCCCCGCGCTGTGATCGACGGGGTTACAATATGGGCGGTATTGCCCATGCCCATCAGGATCGGCCCGACTTCCAATGCCCCGCCGCGCGCCTTTAGGATATTGCGCACTCCGCTTGCGGCATCCGTATTTGCAAAGATAAGCACATTTGCCGGCCCCTCAAAGCGCGCATTCGGCAAGAGCCGGGCGCGCAGGTCCGGATCAAGGGCGGCGTCGACATGCATTTCGCCCTCATAGTCGAAATCAGCGCCATGGGCATCCAGAAGCGCCAGCGCCGCGCGCATGTTGCGGCCCGAGGGTGTGTCAAGGTTGCCGAACTGACTATGCGAGCAAAGCGCGATCTTAGGGGAAAGCCCAAATCTGCGGACATGGCGCGCTGCACCAATCACCGTCTGCGCGATCTGCTCGGGCGTCGGGTTGGGGTTGACCTGCGTGTCGGCAACAAAAAGGTTGCCTTCTTGCTGGATCATGAGCGACAGCGCACCCACCGGGCAGCGCTCGGCATTGCCAAGGATCTGCGTGACATATTTGAGATGCCAAAGATATTGTCCGAAGGTTCCACAGATCAGGCTGTCCGCGTCGCCCCTGTGCACCATGATCGCACCGATTGCAGTGGTATTGGTGCGCAGAATTGCGCGCGCAAGATCGGGGGTCACGCCACGCCGCTGCATCAGGGCATGATAGCTTTGCCAATAGTCGCGATAGCGCGGGTCGTCCTGCGGGTTCACCAGTTCAAAGTCGCGGCCGGGCCGAATGGCAAGGCCCGCGCGTTCAAGCCGCATCTCGATAACATCCGGGCGACCTATCAGGATAGGGACTTCCGTGGTCTCTTCCAGCATGGCCGAGGCGGTGCGCAACACGCGCTCATCTTCGCCCTCTGCAAAGACAATCCTGCGCGACGCGGCGCGCGCAGCTTCGAAGACCGGACGCATGATCATCGCCGACCGGAAGACTGATGCATCCAGCGCGGCTTTATATGCAGCGAGATCGGCAACCGGGCGCTTGGCGACGCCCGAGTCCATCGCGGCTTTCGCCACAGCCGTTGCCACGATCCCCATCAGCCGCGGATCAAACGGTTTGGGGATCAGATAGTCGGGGCCAAAGCTCAACTGCTCGCCCTTGTAGGCGGCTGCTGCTTCGGCGCTGGTTGTGGCACGGGCAAGCGCGGCTATGCCTTCGACGCAGCCGATCTGCATCGCGTCGTTGATCTCTGTCGCGCCCACATCCAGCGCGCCCCGAAAGATGAAAGGAAAGCAGAGGACATTATTGACCTGATTTGGGAAATCCGAGCGGCCAGTGGCGATCAGAGCATCAGGGGCCACAGCGCGCACAGCTTCGGGCAGGATTTCCGGCATCGGATTGGCCAGAGCAAAGATGATCGGGCGCGCGGCCATGCGTCCGACCTGTGCGGCCGTCAGAACGCCCGGGCCAGAGAGCCCAAGGAACAGATCCGCGCCGTCGATCACCTCATCCAAGGTGCGCTTGGCGCTGTTTTGCGCGAAAGCTGCCTTTTGCGGGTTCATGTCGATTTCGCGTCCGGCATGCACCAGACCATGAATATCGCACAGCCAGACATTCTCGCGCTTGACGCCCAGTTTCAGCAGCATGTTCAGGCAGGCAATGCCCGCTGCGCCGCCACCCGTGCTGACGATCTTGATATCTTCGAAGGTTTTTCCGGCGACACGCAAGGCATTCGTGGCCGCAGCGCCAACCACGATGGCAGTTCCATGTTGGTCATCATGGAACACCGGAATGCCCATCCGCTCGCGGCAGATCTTCTCGACGATGAAACAATCTGGAGCCTTGATATCTTCAAGATTGATCGCGCCGAAGGTAGGTTCCAGCGCGCAGACGATATCGGCCAGTTTCTCGGGGTCGGATTCGTCCAGCTCGATGTCGAAACAGTCGATATTGGCGAATTTCTTGAACAGGACGGCCTTGCCCTCCATCACGGGCTTTGATGCAAGGGGCCCGATATTGCCAAGGCCCAGAACAGCCGTGCCGTTGGTAACAACCGCAACCAGATTGCCGCGGGCTGTGTAGCGCGCCGCGTCATCCGGGTTGGCCTTGATTTCCATGCAGGCCTCGGCCACGCCAGGTGAATAGGCGCGCGCAAGGTCAATGCCATTCGCAAGGGGTTTGGTTGGGCGCACCTCCAGCTTTCCGGGGCGCGGAAATTCATGATAAATCAATGCTGGATGGCGGGCGTCATCGCCAGAATGTTCGGTCATCACAATCCCCACAAATCGTGTGGTTTAAGATTAAACGAATATCCAAGCGCAGCAAGCCCCGATTGCCGGCAGGGGCGCGCGCGGTTGGTAGTTCGAGGCGCGGCTTGGGCTTGCAAAGCCGCAACCGAGAGCGCAAACTCGGAAAAACTTTTGGAGGCGAGAATGACGCTCTATGATGCTGCACAGAAGGTGCGCGAACACGCCTATGCTCCATATTCGGGCTTCAAGGTTGGCGCTGCGCTGCGCACTGCGTCAGGAGCGGTGTTTGCCGGGTGCAATGTCGAAAATGTGGCCTATCCGGAAGGCACATGCGCCGAAGCCGGTGCAATCGCCGCGATGTGCGCTGCAGGTGAACGCGAAATCGTCGAGCTTGTTGTGGTTGCTGACAGTACCAGTCCCGTCCCACCTTGCGGTGGATGCCGCCAGAAGATCGCAGAGTTTGCAAAAGCCGATGTGCAGGTTGCAATGGTGTCGCTGGACGGCGTGCGCCATGTTGTAACCGTCGCCGAACTGCTGCCCGGAGCTTTTGGCGCTGGGCATATGGATAGGGCCTGATGGCGCGCGCCTTTCTGGTGGTTCTAGACTCGGTCGGGTGCGGCGGCGCCCCGGATGCCGCGGCATTCGGCGATGCGGGTGCCAATACCTTGGGTCACATCATCAAGGCCTGTGCCCGCGGACACGCAGATCACGGGCGCCAGGGACCTTTGTCTGTGCCGACTCTGGACAGTATGGGGCTGGGAGCGGCGCTGCGTCTGGCGTCGGGGATTGAAACACCGGGGCTGAGCGCGCACGCAACTGGGCTATGGGGGGTCGCAACCGAAACGTCGCGCGGGAAGGACACCCCGTCGGGGCATTGGGAACTGGCAGGGGTGCCCGTGCCCTGGGACTGGACCTATTTCCCGCAGGCTGTGCCTGCCTTTTCGGATGAACTCGTGGCCCGGGTCTGCCAGCTTGCCGGGGTCGAGGGGATTCTCGGGAATTGTCACGCAGCCGGTATTCCCATCATTCAGGCGCTGGGTGCAGAGCATGTCAAAACCGGATGGCCAATCTGCTATACATCTGCGGACAGTGTTTTCCAGATCGCGGCACATGAACAGGTTTTTGGGCTGGAACGGCTATACCGGCTATGCGCTGAACTTGCCCCGCATCTGCACGCCATGAAGGTAGGACGGGTCATCGCGCGACCTTTTGTCGGCACTGTATCGCAGGGCTTTCTGCGCACGCCAAACCGCCGCGATTTCGCAATTGCCCCGCCTGCGCCGACATTGTGCGACTGGGTGCAAATGGCCGGAGGTCGCGTGCATGCTGTGGGCAAGATTGCTGACATCTTCTCTGGTCAGGGTATTGACGAGGTTCATAAGGGGGTGGACGATCTTGCACTTTCCGAACATCTATTGACATTGCTTGACCGTGCCGCCCCTGGATCGTTGATATTTTGCAACTTTGTCGAGTTCGACTCGCTCTACGGGCATCCGCGTGATGTCGCGGGTTATGCACGTGCGCTGGAATGGTTCGACACGGTTGCGGCGCGCGCGCTTCGCTTGCTTCGCCCTGATGACGTGTTGATCATAACGGCAGATCACGGCAATGATCCGACTGCGCCCGGCAGCGATCACACACGCGAGCGCGTGCCGGTTCTTGTTGCGGGTGTCGGGCCGGGTGAAATAGGCCTTTGCAGTTTCGCAGATGTCGGAGTCAGTCTCGCGGCCCATCTTGGCGTGTCGTATCAAGGGCCTGGTAGGAGTTTTCTGTCATGACCGAGCTGACACGGCAACCCAAACTGGAGTTGCATCTTCATCTTGAAGGAGCAGCCCCGCCAGCGTTCATCCGCGATATGGCCCGGAAGAAAAGCGTAGATCTTTCGCGGATCTTCGAAGCGCAAGGGAATTATGCCTATCGTGACTTTCCCGATTTCCTGCGCGTATACGAAGCCGCCTGCACTGTGCTGACAACCCCTCAGGATTTCCATGACCTGGTTCTGGCCGTGCTCGAACAATCTGCTGCGCACGGGGTAATCTATTCCGAAACTTTCCTGTCACCGGATTTCTGCGGTGGTGGGGATCTGCTGGCCTGGCGTGACTACCTGTCTGCGATGGACGCCGCTGCGGAACAGGCCAAGGCGCGGTTCGGGATTACTCTGCGCGGATGCGTCACCTGCATTCGCCATTTTGGGCCAGAGAATGCACGCCAGATCGCACTGTGTGCGCAAGAAACAGCCGGGGGTTTTATCACCGGGTTCGGAATTGCCGGTGATGAGAGTCAATTTCACCCACAGGACTTTGCCTATGCATTCGACGCCGCGCGCGAAGCAGGGCTGGGCCTGACCGCCCATGCCGGTGAATGGGGAGGCCCCGACTCCGTGCGCGCTGCACTCGAGCATCTGGGGGTCAGCCGCATCGGGCACGGTGTGCGCGCAATCGAGGATTCAACGCTTGTAGATTATCTGGCCCGCGCAGGTGTGGTTCTGGAAGTCTGCCCCGGATCGAATGTTGCGCTTGGGCTCTATCCCGATTGGACATCGCACCCGGTGAACAAGTTGCGCCGCGCAGGTGTTGCTGTGACCATTTCCACCGATGACCCGCCCTTTTTCCACACCACCATGACGCAAGAATATCAGCGCCTGACACAGGCGTTCGACTGGGGCGAAAACGACTTTGCTGCGATCGCGCAAACAGCTCTTGCGGCTGCGTTCTGTGACGCAGATACCCGCGCAGAGATTGCCAAGACACTGGAGGCCACATGACCCATCCCAAGCTGACCCTCGTTGATCATCCGCTGGTGCAGCACAAGCTGTCGCTCATGCGTGATGCAGCCACGGCCTGTCAGGACTTCCGACGCCTGCTGCGCGAGATCAGCCTGTTGCTGACCTATGAAGCCGCGCGCGCCCTGCCGCTCCGAAACCAGACAATCACCACCCCCCTGACACGCATGGAGGCGCCAATGCTGGCCGGCGCTGACCCGGTGGTCGTTTCGATCCTGCGCGCGGGCAATGGGTTGCTGGACGGTGTGCTTGATGTCATCCCGACAGCGAAAGTCGGGTTTGTCGGGCTCTACAGGGATGAGGCGACACTCAAGCCAGTGCAATACTACTGCAAGCTGCCGCCAGAGCTTTCCGGTCGGCTGGTAATTGCGGTCGACCCGATGCTCGCTACTGGCAATTCGTCGGCAGCGGCTGTCAGTCTACTGAAAGAGGCTGGTGCGACGGATATTTGTCTGATCTGCCTGCTGGCTGCCCCGGAAGGCGTGGCCTGCATGGCGCGCGAGCATCCGGACGTGCGCATTGTCACAGCGGCCGTCGATACGCATCTGAACGAGAAAGGGTATATCGTCCCAGGTCTTGGCGAT
>SKWJ01000476.1 GCA_007128995.1 Paracoccaceae bacterium | reverse complement strand
TTCCTGCATTTTCAGCTGATCCTTGACAAGCTCGCTGGCGGGACTGTGACCGATGGCGATGAAGACACCCGCGCAGGCCAGATCCAGTGCCGCATCTGTGGCGACATGGCGCAGTCGGACGCCTTCGACTCCGGGCGCGCCGGAATCCCCCAGCACTTCGTCCAGCCTATGGTCCCAGATTACCTGAACCTTCGGATGATTGAACAACCTGTGTTGCAGGATCTTCTCGGCACGCAAGCTATCGCGGCGGTGCACCAGTGTGACTTTCGACGCGAAATTTGTCAGGAACAATGCTTCTTCGACAGCGGTATTCCCGCCACCGATCACGACCACTTCTTTGCCGCGATAAAAGAACCCGTCACAGGTGGCACAAGCGGAAACGCCCATGCCTTTGTATTTTTCTTCGGAAGGAATGCCCAACCAACGCGGCTGCGCACCTGTGGCCAGCACGATGGCATCTGCGGTATACTGTGTTCCGCTATCGCCCTTGGCAGAAAAAGGCCGTGCCGAGAGGTCGAGCGAGGCGATATGATCGATGATGATCTCGGTCCCCATTTCCCGCGCATGGGCTTCCATCCGGATCATCAGGTCCGGGCCGGTTACCATTGTGTCCCCGGGCCAGTTTTCGACTTCTGTGGTGATGGTCAGTTGGCCACCGGGCTGTATGCCCTGCACCAGAATAGGTTCCAGCATGGCGCGTGCCCCGTAGACAGCCGCCGTGTACCCGGCAGGGCCGGAGCCGATGATCAGAAGCCGTGTGTGGCGTGTGTCGCTCATGCTTTAACTCTCCAAACTAGACTGCGCTGCGCAATCTAAGCTTTGCTCTGGCCAGCACAAGGGGGCAGTAACGCAGCGGCGGACAAACTAAATTTATTGCGCAAGTTTGAAACATTATTGCGCAAGAGCGGGTTGATGCGTAAACAAGTGCAAAATAGAGGAGTGGGTGCATGTCGGGCGGTAAGCTTGATCCGATCGACCGGAAGATTTTGGCAGAGTTGCAGGCCGATGGGCGGATGACAAATGTAGAGTTGGCGAAACGTGTCGGCATCTCTGCGCCGCCTTGCCTGCGGCGCGTGCGCGCGCTTGAAGATTCCGGGTTCATTCGTGGATATCACGCACAGGTCAATGCAAGGGATCTGGGTTTCGAGGTGCAGGTCTTTGCCATGGTTGGGCTTAACTCTCAGGCTGAAAGCGATCTGGCACGGTTTGAAAGCCGTTGCCGCAACTGGCCGCTTGTGCGGGAATGCCACATGCTGAATGGAGAAATTGACTTCATCCTGAAATGCGTCGCGCCAGATCTGTCAAGCTTCCAGCGCTTCCTGACCGAGGAACTGTTGGCAGCCGACAATGTGATCACTGTCAAGACATCGCTGGTCATACGCTGTGCCAAGGCTGAACCGGGCGTTCCATTCGACATTCTGGAAGCACGTGCCGCCGAGATCGGGTGATCTGGCTGACAGAAGGCCTTATACCCGACCGGCCATGTGATCGACGGTTTCGAAGCAGCGCCGGGTGTGGCAATTCAGGCCGTGCTACCAAAGATGGTCGCAAGACACAGGTAAAACAGCAGGGTAGGCCCAAGGGCCAACCCCATCGGAAAATCGCGGCGGTGCCAGCTTTCCCAATCCGGTGTCAGCTGCCGGATCACAGTCATGCGCCGGGCGATACGGTGCGAAAACACACTGAAGACAGTGACAGAGACCAACATCACCATGAACAGACTCAGATCGCCTATCGCAATGAAGGGGGCCATCGCAGCAGCGAACTTTGCATCGCCTGCGCCGACAAGGCCAACCAGTGACAGAACGAAGCCCGCAAATAGCACGACGACGAAACTGACCCAGCCCCATGCCCATATTTGCCATGGAAGCACCAGAATACCGACGATGATATAGACAGCCAGAAGTGCCAGAACCGCCACATTATGGATCTTCATCCATTTCATGTCGCTCCATGCGACCCAGAATCCGATGGGTGTTACAAATGGCAGCATCCAAAGCGCGGCCGATGCCTGCAACATCATCACGCAGCGTTACCGCTCTCGAGCGCGCGCAAAGCGCGGACGGCTTCATCGTAGTGCTGCGGATGGGTGTCGATGGCTTCTTCTAGAAGGGTACGACCGATCGTGACATCCCCCTTCCGGATCGCGGCAATTGCCATTGTGTAAAGCATCAAGGCGCGCTCCTGCTGGGTCATGCGCACCATCGGCAAGCTGTAATTGCCCTGCCCGGCGCGGGCGAGCGCGAGATTGTTCTTGGCCGTGAACAACGTGGGGTCATGTTGCAATGCCTGCATGAACAGCCGTTCCGCCTCTCGGAAATTGCCACGCGTCAGTTTCGAAAACCCCCAGTTGTTAAGGACGCCTGAAGGGCGCGTGGTCAGGCCCGCCGCTGTCTCGTAGAAATGATCTGCCCGGGCCCAGTCCCCCTTGCTGTCTGCGATCATCGCTTCCAGACGGTATCTGTCAAAGGTTTCATGTGTTGGGGGAATGGCGTTGAGGGTGCGTCCAGCGCTTGCCCAGTCATTGGCCCGGATATAGGCATCAGCGAGCATCACCCGATCATCGAGCTCTGCCTCTGGATGAGTGCTGACAGCGCGCCATACCGGCAAGGCATCCGTGACGCGGCCTGCACGCACAAGTGAGCGCGCCAATCCGCGCATGTCCTGCAATTCAGGCGCGTCGCGCTCCGCACGGGTGCTGAAATAGGCGACCGCTTCTTCTGGGTCCGCAGCGGTCAGCATCAATTCGGCCATATTCTGCTGGTCTATGGCGTTGACACTCTCAATCGCACGGGCAACCGAAGTTTCGCGGCTGCTGTTGCAGGCTGCCAACAGCAGCACACTGCCTGCAAACAGGACACATGGAACTGGATGGCGCATTTTCGCGTCCTCGCTGCTCGTCAGAGCGGGGTCGATAGAAGCAGATAACTGCCGCGCCCCCGCCGCATCAGCACAAGCTGATGATCCTCGACCTCATCATAGACGGTTTCTCCACGCTTTTCGATGGCTAAACGCAAGTTCTGCCGAATCTCGGATGAGCGCCCTGCATCAAGTGCGAAGGCGTTTCGGAAGTGCAGAGAGGCTTCCCCCCAACGCCCTTGTTCGGCCAGCACCACACCAAGATTGTTATGAGCGGGGACAAAAGCCGCGTCCTTTTCCAGCGCTCGGCGCAGATCTGCTTCGGCTTGTTGCAACCTGCCAAGCCGCAGATTGGCTGAGCCAATGGCCGTCAGAACATCAACCGTCGGGCCCTGAGTACCCGCGGCGCGGTGATAGGCGCTCAAGGCGATCTCATATTCTCCGGCTGCCATGGCCCGATGGCCCACGCTCAGACCATCGACAGCATCGGTCATCGGGGGCGCATGCCGGAGAGTGCTGATCTGATCGGGTCCAGACCCCAGGGTGCGCCGGTCAAACGGGCTATCAGACCGGGGAGAACAGCCTGCTCCCAGCCCTGCAGCAAGAACCAGCAGATACCACCGCATCCCTACATTCCGATCAAACTGTTTCCATCGCTCAGATCAGATATCACAGCGACGACCGAGGGGCCAATCAGGATAATCATCAGAGGCGGTACCGTGAACAGCATTGTTCCAAGAGTCATCTTTGTGGGCAGCAGATTGGCCTTCTCTTCGGCGCGCATGATGCGTTTGTCCCGCATTTCAAGCGCAAAGACACGCAAGGCATCTGTGATCGAGGTCCCGTAGCGGGACGCCTGGACAAGAACTGTAACAAATGAAGTGATCTCGCTCAGATCACAGCGCCGCGCCATCTCGCGCATGACATCGTTGCGTTCCCGCCCGGCCTTGACCTGCTCGGAAAGATTGGCAAGCTCAGAAGCCAGTGCGGGATAGGCCGTCCGGCTTTCCTGAGCCACCCTGCGCACCGCCTGATCAAGCGTCTGCCCCGCCTCGAGGCAGATCAACATCATGTCGAGCGCGTCTGGAAACCCTGCAAGGATCTCTTCCTTGCGCGCAGTGATGCGACCATCCAGCCACGATAACGGCGCAAAATATCCGACCAGAAGTGGCCCGACCAAGACAAGGGTCAAGATCAGGGGATGATCCAGTTGATGTGACCAAATGACAAAAACAGCGCAGGAAAGGCCGCTGCCAAGGAGAGCGAACAAGGCCCTGAGGGCCGCGAAGTCGCGTGCCGCGTCCGTCCCCGAAAACCCGGCCCGCTCCATTTTTTGACGCAGCGCCTCAATCGAAGCAGAATCCTGTGGCAATAGAAAACGGGCAAGCGGCGCAAGCAAGGGGGACTTCCCCGCGACCCGGCTTCGCAAGGCGACAGCACCGGTCGGCTCTCGGAAAGAGGCTTCAAGCGCAAGCTTGGAGAGTCTGCGCGAAAATTCCCCGCGCCCGGCCCGGAAAACCAGCGCCGCCGCGCAGATTGCGAGCACGATCGCGCTGCCGGCTGACAGCAGGATCAGGTTTGAAGGTACGAATGGATCGTGCATCATGGTGAGGTACTCTGCTTGCAGGTACGGGCTCTGGCGACCGGGGGCTAGACTTTCAGATCAGTTAATCTGCGCATATAAAGGATATTGCAGATCAGCAGCAGGAACACGACGCTGGCCAGAGGGACAAAGAACGGAGTTTCGCGTATATTGTCGTAGTAATCGGGCTTGATCAGCAGGATCATGACCATGGCCGCGACAGGGAAACCGGACAGGAATGTTCCAGACCATTTCGCCTCTGCCGTGATTGCGCGCACACGCCGAAAGAGCTTGAAGCGGGCGCGCACAACCTTTGACAGGCCATCTAGGATCTCTGCGAGATTTCCTCCGGATTTTTGCTGGATCGCAACGGCCACGGATAAAAACCGCAGGTCCTGCAGGTTGACCTTTTCGGCAAATTCGCTGATGGCATCCGCCGCGTCGCGGCCATATGCGATCTCATCGGCGATCAACCTGAGTTCTGCGCCCAGCGGATCAGGGATCTCTTCGCCGGCTGCTGATACTGCAGCCCCCAAAGGATGGCCAACGCGCAGACTGCGCACCATAAGGTCGATCGCGTCTGCCAACTGCTCTTCGATCGCGCGCATGCGCTTATGTGCCTTTCTCGACAACCACAGAAAGACACAGAATGGCCCGGTTGCCGCAGTCAGAACAAGGCGCGTCAGCAGGGGGAAGTCGGTTGCAAGCGTCAGCAAAACGAAGCCGACCACGCTCAACCCAAGCATGACCCGGAGCAGTTGTCGGGCGGGCATGAAAACATTGCCACGGCGCGCTTGATCCTCAATCCGCTCGCAAAGCCGCGCGAGGAAGCGTCCATGCTGGAAGCGTTGCTCTTTGCGCAAATGTTCCGGTGTGTCGCCCTGCCCACGCCCGGTCCTTATCATTGCAAGTCGTCGGTTGAGCCGCGCGCCATTTTGGATCTGTCGGGCAAACAGAAGCCCAAACAGACCAAGAAAAATAACGAGCGCCGCACCAAGACCGATCAGGGGCAAAAAAGTGCTGAAGGATGACGTCATCATCTACTCCTGCGATGGGGCCGCGTCGTAAAGGGTTGCAGGCAGATTGAACCCCCAGCGCTGAAACCGGTCAGAATAGACCGAGCGCAAGCCGGTCGCAGTGAAATGGCCGAGGATCTTGCCATCCGGTTCCAGTCCGGTGCGCTCGAACCGAAAGATTTCCTGCATGGAAATGATGTCGCCCTCCATGCCTGAAATCTCGGTGATTGATGTCATTCGGCGGGACCCGTCCTGCAATCGCGACGCTTGAACGATCAGATTGACCGCCGAGGCAACCTGACTGCGCATGGCGCGAAGCGGCATTTCCAGTCCGGCCATCGCAATCATGTTTTCAAGCCGGCTGATGCCGTCGCGCGCGCTGTTTGCATGAATTGTCGTCATCGATCCGTCATGGCCGGTATTCATAGCCTGAAGCATGTCGATCACCTCTTCACCGCGGGTTTCCCCGACAATTATGCGGTCGGGGCGCATGCGCAGGGCATTGCGCAGGCAATCGCGCTGCGTGATCGCGCCCTTGCCCTCCATATTCGCAGGCCGGCTTTCCATGCGCCCGACATGAATTTGTTGGAGCTGCAATTCTGCGGTATCTTCGATCGTGAGAATACGTTCACTGTCGCCTATGAAGCTTGAGAGTGCGTTCAGAGTTGTGGTCTTGCCAGATCCGGTTCCACCTGAAACGACAATATTGAGGCGGGTGGCGACAGCTGCCTCTAGGTAGCGCGCCATATCCTCGGACAGGGCGCCGAAACGCACCAGGTCATCTATTCCCAGCTTTTCCTTCTTGAATTTGCGAATCGAGACGAGGGCACCATCCACCGCAACAGGGGGGATCATCGCGTTGAACCGCGACCCGTCCGCAAGCCGTGCATCGACATAGGGGTTGGATTCGTCGACGCGGCGTCCGACAGCAGAGACGATCTTGTCGATGATCCGCAGAAGATGGCGATCATCTCGAAAACTGATATCGGTCAGCGCAAGCCGGCCCTTGCGCTCTACGAAAATTTGTTTGGGACCATTTACCAAGATATCATCAACACTTGTATCCTGCAGCAGGGTTTCCAGCGGCCCAAGTCCCATGACTTCGAAATACAGCTCCTGCGTCAGGGTCTGGCGGTCCTCACTGTTCAGGACGATGTCCATTTCTACAATCATTTCGGAAATCAGATTGCCGATTTCCAGACGCAACTCGGCCTCGCTGGCATGTTCAAGTGCGCCGAGGTTCAGGGTCTCGAGCAGGCGTTTGTGAATATCCGACTTGAGCGCATCCAACCGCTGTTTGCGATGCTCCGAGCGGTCCGTGGCCGGGGGCCGCGTGGCCAAGCGACGTGAGCGCGCTGGCGGTACGACGGGTTCACTGACTGCTGCAGGTGGCGGGCTTAGCTGCGGCTTTGCCGGGGTCGATGCAGGCGTGTGTCGATATCTTGAAAACATCACGCTTCCCTTATTCAGCGGCGACGATTGTGTGTTCTGTATGGTCGAACAGTCCTCTGGCAAATCTTCGTATTTCCTTGCAGAGCGGGTTTCTGGGGGCATATTCGGCCAGTGGCAGACCGTTGTCGTTGGCGGCGCGGACCGGTGTGCCGCCATCTGGAAGGGTGAGATAGAATTCAATCCCGAGGCTCTCTGCCATCCGCTTTGTATATGTGCGCGCAGCAAGGTCCGTGATCCGCGGCCCACGGTTCAGAATGAAGCGAAATTTCTCAAGGCCGATGCCGTCCGCCTTCATGGCGCGGATCATGCGCAGGGTATTGTAGGCAGAGCGCAAGTCCGCTTCGAGCAGGGTGAAATATAGCTCTGACATATCGAGGACTGCTTCGGTCCAGTGGACAATCGTGCGCGGCATGTCGATGATGACGATATCGAACTGTTGGCGCGCCATCGCGACGACCCGTTCGATCTCTTCGGGGGTCAGCAGGTCCAGCGGCAGCATTTCAGCCGGTGCCGTCAGTACATGCAGCCTGTCCCGGTAATGGTGAAGCGCAGACAGGAATGCCCCGTCATCCATATGGCTTGTTTGCGATAGCAGTTCATAGACCTTTTCGGT
>SKWJ01000391.1 GCA_007128995.1 Paracoccaceae bacterium | reverse complement strand
CAATCGTGCGGGAACTGGCCGGGTTTCGGGAAAGCTACGCCCAGTCGCGCAACGTGCCCCGTTCGCGGGTGTTCAAGGATGATGCGCTGCTCGAACTCGCCGCACTGAAACCGGCGACACCCGAGGATCTGGGACGCACGCGGCTTTTGCTGCGCGAGGCCCGGCGCGGCGAAATTGCCGAGGGCATTCTTGGCGCCGTGGCCCGTGGGCTGGCCTGCCCGCCAAAAGATCTGCCCCAGCCCGAGAACGGCCGCGAAGGGTTGCAGGTCAACCCGGCACTGGCCGATCTGCTGCGGGTGCTGCTGAAGGCGAAATCTGACGCGACAGGGGTTGCGGCAAAGCTGATTGCCTCCAGTTCCGATCTGGACGCCCTTGCCGCAGGCGAGCGCGATATCGGCGCGCTATCTGGCTGGCGCGCACAGGTGTTCGGTCACGATGCGCTGCGGCTGTGCGACGGAAATGTCGCGCTGGGCCTGCGCGGCGAGCAGGTTGCCGTGATTGCGCTGGCTCCGGAGCAAGTCAGATCGGAAGGCCCTGCATAAGGCGGGGCAGATCGCCGGTCAGCCCTGCTGCTTCGCGCATGAAGCGCCGCCGCAGCGCTGGAATTGCGGTGATCGCCCCCATGCCCAGATCGCGCAGCCCCCGCAAGAGCGGGTTGTCGTTGGAAAACAGCCGATTGACGCCATCCGTGCCCATAGCCATCAGCAATGTGTCAAAGCGCCGCCACTGCTGATAGCGCTCCAGCACAAGCGGGCTGGCGATATCCTCGCCGCGCCGCGCCGCCAGGATCAGCACCTCGGCCAGTGCCGCGACATCGCGCAGCCCGAAATTGAAGCCTTGCCCGGCAATCGGGTGCAACCCATGCGCGGCATCGCCGACCAGCGCCAGCCGGGGCGCGATGAAGCTGTTGGCCAGCGTCAGCCGCAACGGATAGGCATAGCGCTTGCCGGCCAGTTCGATCGGGCCCAGAAAATCGCCAAAGCGCGGACGCAACGCCTCCAGATAGGCCGCATCGTCCAGCGCATGGATCGCTGCCGCAGTGGCGCTGCGCTCGCTCCAGACGATGGAGGAACGGTTTTCGGGCAGGGGCAGGATCGCCAGAGGGCCGGCAGGCATGAAGAACTGATGGGCGCAGCCCTCATGCGGATGCGTGTGACGCACAGCGCAGACAAGCGCCGTCTGCCCGTAATCCCAGCCCGAACGGCTGATCCCGGCGCGTGCGGCGGTCGGGCTGTCCCGCCCGTCACACCCGACCAGAAGCCGCCCTGTGATCGTGCGCCCGTCGCTGAGCTGCGCGCTGACCCCCGAGGCCTGCACGCTTTGCCCCACGACCGAAACACCGGCAATATGGGTGATCTGCGACACGGCGTCGATCCGGGCCAGAAGGGCCGCACGCAGGTAGCGGTCTTCCAGCATATGGCCCATGGGGCCTTCTTCCAGCTCGGCATGGTCGAAATGCAGAAAAAACGGTGCCGCGCCCTCTCCGGCGCGTCCATCGCTGGCCTTGACCTGCAGGATCGGCTGCGCCTTGTCTTGCAACTCTGACCAGAGCCCCAGCCTGTCCAGCACCCGGCACGAGGCCAGCGCCAGCGCATAGGAGCGACCGTCAAATTCCGGGTCGGTGCGGGTTTCGCGTGGCAGCGCATCCACCACGACGACCTGCATGCCGGCCTGCGCCAGCGCCAGTGCAAGGGCGGGGCCATTCAGCCCGCCGCCCACGATCACGATGTCGGTCTTGATATCCTGTGTCATGCCGCCAATATGCCCGGCCCGCGCCAAGAGTCCATGCGGCAAAACTCCCTTTCCTTTTGATCCTTGCAGAAATATCGTCAGCCAATGCCGGGGGATCACTGACCCGGGCCACCGCACCATCACCGCATGAGGGAGCAGACATGACGCCCGAAACATGGATGCAGGCATCTGCGCGCGCCCTTGGCCAAGCCATCGGCGCAGGACAGCTCTGCCCGGTAGATCTGACCGAGGCCCTGCTGGCCGCGATCCGCGCCCATCCGCATGGCCCGCGCATCTATGCACGGTTGAGCGACCGACGCGCGCTGGATGAAGCCATGGCAGCGCGTGGACGCGCGCGCGCCGGGCTGCGGCGCAGCCCGTTGGACGGTGTTCCCATCTCATGGAAAGACCTGTTCGACACAGCAGGTCTTGCGACCGAGGCAGGCACGGCGCTGTTGCGGGGCCGGGTTCCCGATCAGGATGCAGCCGTCCTGACAGCCATGACCCGTGCCGGAACAGTTTGCCTTGGCAAGACGCATATGACCGAATTTGCCTATTCCGGGCTGGGTCTGAACCCTGTCACGGCGACGCCGCCCTGCATACATGACGCGGCCTGCGTGCCGGGCGGGTCGTCGTCCGGGGCGGCGGCTTCGGTTGCCTTTGGCCTTGCTCCGCTGGCCATCGGGTCGGATACCGGCGGTTCCGTGCGCATCCCGGCTGCCTGGAACGACTTGGTCGGGCTGAAGACGACCTCGGGGCGCTTGTCCCTCGCCGGGGTCGTGCCGCTTGCGCCCCGCTTCGATACGGTCGGCCCGCTGGCGCGCAGCGTCGCGGATTGCGCCCTCGCCCTTGCCGCGATGGAGAACCGCCCACCCCCCGACTTGCGCGGTGCAAGCCTTGCGGGGATTCGGTTTCTGGTGCTGGAGGGCGCCCCGTTTGAGGATATCCGCCCAGTGCCCGCGCAGGGCTTCGCGCAGGCTGTCGCCGCGCTGGAACAGGCCGGGGCGCAGATCAGCCGGGCCAAGCTTGATCCGGTCGAGGCGGCGCTTGGCCTGTCCGCGATCATCTATACGCCGGAATGCTACGCCCAATGGCGCCATCTGATCGAGACAGACCCTGATGTGATGTTCACACCTGTGCTTGAAAGGTTCCGTTCGGGCCGTGTGCATCTGGCTGCAGATTATCTGAGCGCATGGGGAGAGCTTGACCGCCATCGCCGCAGCTATCTGGCGCAAACAGCCGGGTTTGATGCCGTGCTGTTGCCCACGGCCCCCAACCTGCCCCCGAATGCCGAGCGTCTGACCCGTGACCACGCCTATTTCACGACCGAAAACCTGCTGACGCTGCGCAATACCCGGATTGCCAATATGTTGGGTCTGTGTGCCCTGACATTGCCCAGCGGCACGCCCTCTGTCGGGCTGTCGCTGATGGCAGCTCCCATGGCCGAAGACCGGCTTTTGCGGATAGGGGCCGCAGCCGAGGCCGTGCTGACGGAGATGCCACCATCGGGTATCACCGGATTGTGACTGCGTTGGCGCAATTTTCGCACCATTTCTGACGTAGCGTTCGCATCTGCAACCCGAAAGGTCATGTCATGTTCCGTTTTGCTGCCACTCTTGTTCTTGCCCTGCTGGCGCTGCCTGCGCTGGTCGCGCCGTCCTCTGCCCAGAGCACGCAGACCGCGCTGGTTGCGGGCGGCTGTTTCTGGTGCGTTGAATCCGATTTCCGCCGTGTTGACGGCGTGACCGATGTGCGCGTCGGGTTTGCCGGCGGGCGCGAGTCGAACCCCAGCTATGATGATGTCGTGCGGGGCCGCACCGAGCATCTGGAAGCAGCCCTGATCACCTTTGATCCGGCGCAGATAAGCTATGACCAGATCCTGCATCTTTTCCTGCGCTCGGTGGATGTGTTTGATGATGGCGGCCAGTTCTGTGATCGCGGTGCGCATTACACGACAGCGATTTTTGCCACCCCGGCGCAGGAAGAGCAGGCCCGCGCTGCAATCGCCGCGGCAGAGGCAGAACTGGGCCAGAGCATCGTGACCCCGGTGCGTGCTGCCATGCCCTTCTATGAGGCTGAAGAGTTTCATCAGAATTACGCCAATTCAACCGAACGGACCCTGACAAGGTTTGGCTGGGTAGAGCGGCGTGTTGCCTACAAGCAATATCGCGACGGTTGCGGGCGCGACCGCCGGGTGCGCCAGATCTGGGGCAATGCGGCGGCCTTTGCAGGCAGTTAAGCCCATGTGGCAGGTCGGGCGCGGCGGCCTTGGCTGGCGCTGCGCGCCCCGTCCAGCACGGCATGCGCATGTGCTGCGCAAACAGGGCCATGACGTCCTTTTTGATCAAGCGGGCCTGGCTGGGTTGGGTGCCGTAATCCCCTAGACCGGCGGGTCTTGCAACAGTGCCTCGATCTCGGGCAGTGTTGGCATGGCTGCGGTCGTGCCGGGGCGTGACACCTGAAGCGCGGCTGCGGCTGCGGCGAACTCCATCGCCTCTTGCGCATCCCGCCCTGTACTGAGCGCCGCCGCCAGCGCGCCAGTGAAACAGTCGCCTGCGCCTGTGGTATCGCGCACAGTGGTCGGCAGGGCAGGGACATGGATCACACCTGTGCCGCGCGCATGCCAGCTTGCCCCCTCGGCGCCGCGTGTCACGACCACGGCCTCGACAGGCAGATCCTCGAACTCCGTGTCCAGCGCGGCCTGAAGCTGCGCGGCCTCGACCGCGTTCATGACCAGGGTTGTGATATAGGGCAACACGGCGCGTACGGCGTCGATGTCAAAGGGGGCCGCGGAATAGATCACCTCCATCCCTTGCCCCATCGCTGCGCGTGCAATTTCGGGCTGATGGGCGGTCTCATTCTGCAACAGCAGGATATCGTCCAGCCCTGCGCCCTCCAATGCGGCACTGGCAGCATCCAGCGCCAAGCTGCGATTGGCCCCCGGATGCAGGACAATGCTGTTCTCGCCCCCGCTGTCCAGCAGGATAACGGCATGGCCAGTTGGACCATCCACACGTTGCACGCCTGCGCAACTGACACCGAAGCCTTCGAGTTGCGCAATGGCATCCGCCCCATCGGTGCCTATAGCGCCGATATGATGCACCTCTGCTCCGGCCCGCGCGGCGGCGACGGATTGATTGGCCCCTTTGCCGCCCAAGGCAACTTCATAGCCGGTGGCGGCAAGCGTCTCGCCCGGCAGGGGCAAATGTGGCACGCGGTAGACGTGATCTATATTCACCGACCCAAAACACCAGACCGCCATATCCACCCTTTCCCGAAACTCTGCGCGCTGCCCTGATGCGCGCCCCATGTTGACGCCAAAGCATCCCCGGCTTGTGCGCGGGTTGCAAGTGATTTCCTGTTGCGGGCCAACCCGGGCCGGGATCAGGGAATGCGGTCTGCCGTGCCAAGATAGGCGCGGAGTGTTTCAGGGGGATTTTCAAGCAGGTCTTCGGTAGCAAACGGGCCTCTGGCATGACCATCGGCCACAAGGATCGTCTGGTCGGCGATTGCCCGCGCATCGGCGATGTCATGGGTGACCATCAGCAGCATGGCCCCGGTCTCGGCGCAGATCTCGGCCACCAGCGCCAGCATCTCTGCTTTCAGACCGGGACCGAGGGCCGAGAACGGCTCGTCCAGCAGCACAAGTGGTTTGCGCTGCAACAACAGCCGCGCCAGCGCAACCCGGCTTTGCTGCCCGCCCGAAAGCGCGGCCGGACGCCGTGTGTCCAGCCCCTCCAGCCCGACGCGGGCAAGGGCGTCGTGCACGCGCGCGCGCTCAGGCGCGGTCAGGCGCAGGGCTGGGCGGATACCCAGTGCGACATTGTCCAATGCGCTCAGATGCGGAAAGAGGTTGTTGTCCTGAAACAGGATCGACAGCGGGCGGGCTGCAGGGCTGTGGGTGGTGATCGTCTGGCCTTGCCAGAGGATGCTCCCGCAAGGCACAGGCACAAAGCCTGCCACTGCGCCCAGAAGAGTTGATTTCCCCGCCCCCGAAGGCCCGATCACGGCCACCCGTGACCCAGGCGGGACCTGCAGGTCAGCCTGCAATGTGAACCCGCCCTGAAGGATCTGCACCTGATCAAGTTGCAGCATTGCCACGCCCCCATCTGTCACACAGCCAGAACAGGGCCAGACTTGCGGCCAGCAGCACCAGCGCCGCGCCTGCGGCATCGTCCTGCCGGTATGCCGTCATCAGCCGGTAAAGCTGCATTGGCAAGGTCGCGCCTTCACGTTCGGCGAACAGCATGATCACCCCCAGATCCCCCATCGACAGGGCGGCAGTCAGCCCGGCGGCAAACCCCATCGGGCGGCGCAGGCGCGGCAGCGTCACGATCCGCAACCGCGCGCCCCCATGCAGCCCCAGACTGTCCGCCAGCCGCCCCTGTGTCATCTCCACATCGCGCAGTGCGGGCAGGATAAGCCGCAACGCGAAGGGCAGCGCCATGCCGGCATTGACCAGCATCGTCACCACAAGCGCCAGATCGCGCGGATTGGCCAATGGGCGGATCAGCAGGTAAAGCCCGGTCCCGATGACCAGAGGGGATGCGGCCAGCGCCGCCAGCCCCAGCCATTCCAGCACTGCGCCCCGCGCACCCCCCAACGCGACGATTGCATGGGAAAGGGCAAGTGTCATGGCCAGTGTCAGCGCTGTTGCGCCCAGCGCCACCCCGAGCGAGCGCAGGCTGGCGGCCCAGATCTCGGGCGGCAGGCTGATAATATGGGGCAGGCCACGCGCCGCGACCATTGCCAGCGGCACCAGCAGGAACAGCCCGCCCGCAAGGATAAGCGCCGTATCCCAAAGCCGCAGCGCCCGGCCCTGCATGTCAAAACGTGCAACAGGCCGGTCCAACCCTCCGCTCAGACCAGAGGGCAGCGCCACCCGCCATGCGATCATCCCGGCCGCCGCGCACAGGCCAAATTGCACCAGCGCCAGAAGGGCTGCACGGCCAAGGTCAAAATCAAACCGGAAGGCCTGAGAGATGGCCAGTTCCACAGTCGAGGCGCGAGGACCACCCCCCATGGTCAGCGCCACCGAAAAACTGGTCAGGCAGATCAGGAAAATGACCAGAAAGGCCCCCGGCGCCAGATCGCGCAGCATGGGCAGTTCAAGTTGGCGAAACGTGTCGCGCGGCGTGAACCCAAGCGCTGCGCCAAGGCGAAAGCGCTCGGACGGGATGGCGGCCCAGCCCTGCAACAGGATGCGCGTTGCAAGCGGCAGGTTGTAGAACACATGCGCCAGCACCACGCCATGCAATCCGAAGATATTGAACCGCGCAAGGCCAAGGCTGTCCAGCCCCTGATTGACAAGGCCCGAACGCCCGAACACTGCCAGAAGCCCCAGAACGGCAACAAGCGTTGGCAGGATGAAGGGCGCCCCCATCAATGTGATCAGCACGGCCCGGCCACGAAACTGACGCCGCGCCAGCGCGCGCGCGATCGGCACGGCAAGCAGCACTGACAGGCCCGCCGACCAGAGTGCCTGCACCAGTGTGAAGCGCACCGCTGCCCAGTCAGCGCTGCGCAGGGCCGACAGCCCTTCGGCACGCCAGGCGACCGCGCCCAGCGCCCCGAAATTCAGCACACACAGCCACACGGCCACCACGCCCCCAGAAGCGAGTGTCAGATGGCGGGCCGTGCGTGCGTCCATGGCCACAAACTTACCGGGTCATGCCATCCAGCCAATGGGCAAGCGCCGGGCTTCGGCGCGCATCGGCGTCCTCTTCAGTCAGAAAGATTGCCCGGTCGGGCATCGGCAGATCGCGGAATACGGGCTCCCACGCCTCTCTCGGCAGGGCAGAGGGGTAGGACCAGTTGGCGGTTGCAATCATGGTCT
>SKWJ01000388.1 GCA_007128995.1 Paracoccaceae bacterium | reverse complement strand
GGGATTGGATCAAACCTGGTGCCACCGTGATAGATGTGGGGATCAACCGGGTCGAGCGGGGGGGCAAGTCGCGGCTTGTGGGCGATGTCCATTTCGAAACTGCATTGCAGACCGCCGGTGCGATCACCCCCGTGCCCGGCGGTGTCGGGCCTATGACGATTGCCTGTCTGCTGGCCAATACTCTGACCGCAGCATGCCGGATACATGGTCTGGCCGAGCCGCGCGGGCTGGTCGCGTAATCCCGCGCGCCGCGGTCAGGGGGTCAGGATGCGGATTGCGTTTCGTCCTTTCGTTTCGTCGTGGCCGCCAAGGCTTTCCAGCCACGCGCGGCCTGCTTGTCGAATTCCAGCACCAGCAACAGCACCACGCCAGCCAGTGTACATTGTGCCACTTGCCAGAAGGTCAGGGCGACAGTGTCAAACAAGGCTTGCATGAAGGGCAGATAGGTGAAGCCCGCCTGCAAGACGATGACCAGCGCAACCGCGATCAGAACAGCAGGCGTCCCTTTCGCACCCTGCCATGTCAGTGACCAGCCATAGCGGAAGCGGACCGAGAACAGGTAGAAGACTTCCATCGCAACAAGTGTGTTGAGCGCCATGGTGCGCGCTTCCTCAAGGCTTGCGCCCTGCGCCTGCGACAGGGCGAACTGACCGAAGATGCCTGCGGCAAACAGGATCGAGACCAGAAATACGCGCCATAAAATGAAGCGTGACAGGATCGGCGCATTGGCACGACGGGGCGGTTGGCGCATGATCGCGGCTTCGGGGCGTTCAAAGGCAAGCGACATCGCCAGAGCGACGGAACTGACCATATTGACCCACAGGATCTGCAGCGGTGTGATGGGCAGCATCAGTCCAAACAGCACTGCGATGATCAGAGAGATCGACTCGCCCCCGTTGACTGGCAGCAGGAAGGTTATGACTTTCTTAAGGTTTGCATAGACGGTGCGCCCCTGTTTCACGGCTTCGGCGATGGACGCGAAATTGTCATCTGCGAGAACGAAATCAGAAGCTTCGCGCGCGGCCTCGGAGCCTTTCTGTCCCATCGCGATGCCGGCATCGGCGCGCTTGAGTGCCGGTGCATCATTCACACCGTCGCCGGTCATCGCGACAACCTGCCCAGTTGCCTGCAACGCCTCGACAAGGCGCAACTTGTGTTCGGGACTGGTGCGCGCGAACACATCTGTCCGCTGGATCGCTGCCGCAAGGGCCGCATCATCTAGCTGATCAATCTCAGCTCCCGTCAGCGGCTGATCGGTCAAATCGAGGCCTATCTGACGTCCAATCGCTGCCGCAGTTCCCGCGTGATCCCCGGTGATCATCTTGACGGAAATACCTGCAGCGTGACATTCGGAAACGGCTGCGATCGCCTCGTCGCGGGGAGGGTCGATCAACCCGACAAGGCCAAGCAGGATCAACCCCTCCGAAACGGTGTCATGGGTCAGATCGCCCTCGTGATTCGGTAACTGCGCCAGCGCCAGAAGACGTTGGCCATTATTCGCAATCTCTGCACTCACCTTTTCCCAGTAGGCGAGGTCCAGTGCTTCAGGCCCATCTTCGTGCATCTGAGAAGCACAATGCGCCAGCACACGTTCAGGTGCACCCTTGAGCAAGACAAGATCGTCATGCTGCACCGCCATGTAGCGATACCGCGCATCAAACGGGATCGTAGCCTGTGGGCGCGGGCGGTCCTGAATCGACGCACCAAGCTTGCCTGCGAAGGCGAGAAGTGCACCTTCCATAGGGTCACCTTCGACCCGCCACCCTGCCTGACCCTCGACAAGGGCAGCCGTGTTGCAAAGCGATGCCACCTTTGCCATTGCCGAGAGAACAGTGTGATCCCCGCCTGACACAGTCCCTTCCGGTGCGTATCCCTGTCCGGAAACCTGATATGTGCCCGAAGCGGTGACAACCGCAGCGACCATCATCTCGTTGCGTGTCAGCGTGCCGGTCTTGTCAGAACAGATCGTCGACACGGCGCCCAGTGTTTCAATGATCGGCAAACGACGGATGATCGCGTTTCGTCGCGCCATGGACTGCACTCCGATCGCAAGCGTGACCGTCAGGACAGCGGGAAGTCCCTCGGGGATCGCCGCGACGAAAAGCCCCACGACAATCATGAACGCTTCGGAAAACGGGGTGTCCCGAAAGGCCAGCGTGAAGGCCAGAATGGCAGAGGCGAGGGCCAGAATGAAGCCAGTCAGATATTTGGCAAAATGCTCCATCTGCCTGATGAGAGGGGTCTTGAGCGTCTGTATGCCCGCCATCATGGAGCTGATGCGCCCGATTTCTGTTGCGGAACCGGTGGCCACGACGACGCCAATCCCGGTCCCCTCAGCCACCATCGTTCCGCTGAACCCCATCGCGGTGCGATCCCCCAGAGGGACGTCTTCCGCGACGGATGCTGTCCCCTTGCGGACAGGCACGGATTCGCCTGTCAGGATTGCCTCCTCGACAGTCAGGCCAGCGGTTTCGATCATGCGCAAATCAGCGGGGATCTTGTCGCCCGCTTCCAACACCACAATATCTCCGGGGACAAGATCGGACCCGGCCAAGGCCATCCGTTCGCCCGCACGAATGACATTCGCTTTTGGGGCCAGCATGTCTCGCAGGGCTTCCAGCGCAGCTTCGGCCTTGCCTTCCTGCACGAAGCCAATCACGGCATTGATAATCACCACTGCCATGATCACGCCAGTATCTATCCAGTGGCCCAGAAGCGCCGTGATGGCCGCTGCTGCGATCAATACCATGATCAGCAAGTTATTGAACTGCCTGGCAAATCTCTGCAGCAGACTGGGGCGCGGGGCATCTGGCAGCTTGTTGGGGCCGAATTCTTTCAGCCGCGCGGCAGCATTCTCAGCCGTAAGCCCATCGTGGGTCGTGGACAGGTCTTTCAATACCGTGTCGGTGTCAAGACTGTGCGCCGGGCTGCGGACGGGCATCGCGGGACTGTTGATTGTCAAGGCGCTGTGTACCCCCCATCCACCAGATGATAACTGCCCGTGATGAAGCTGGCACGATCCGAGAGCAGAAAACAGGTCAGGGCTGATACTTCCTGAACAGTACCAATACGACCCATAGGATGAAGCGCTGCAAGCCCGTTCAGCATCTCCTCGCTGAGGTTGTCGCTCAATAGGGGCGTATTGATGAAAGCCGGACCCACCGAATTGATCCGAATTCCCTTCTGGGCATATTCCATTGCTGCGGTCTTGGTCAGCCCCAGAAGCCCGTGTTTGCTAGCGACATAGGCGGATGAATTGGCAAATCCGACACTTCCCAGGATGGACGCCATATTGACGATCGCACCACTGCCAGCGCGCTCCATGGCCGGAATTTGGGCACGTAGACCGTAGAAAACGCCGTTCAGATTGACATTGATGACTTGATGCCAGGAGTCGAGCGGATACGCGCCTGTCGGTGCCTGAGTCCCCCCGATGCCTGCATTATTTACCGCAAGGTGCAACGCGCCGGTTTCGGCTTCTGCAAACTGGACGAGGGCCTCCATGGCCTCGGGATCACTGACATCGGCGGCGAAGGACGTCGCTTTGCCGCCTCGGTCAAGAAGGGTCGCCACCAGCTTCGAGCAGGCGTCGTCGGACAGATCTGAAACGACGACGAAAGCGCCACTGGCTGCAAGTTCAAGGGCAATCGCCTCGCCGATGCCGGACGCCGCGCCTGTCACAATGGCGGTTTTATCTCTGAAGTCGAACAATTTTTCACCCTCCTGCTCTGTGTCGTCGAACGGCAAGACAGAGACGCCATGCCTGCTGCGACCATGACAAAGGCGCCAGAGGCTGTCTTTGCGCTCGCGCAAAGCGACGGGGAAGAATGTCTGATTTGCGTCATGCCCGCACAAATGCGGGCATGACGGCAGCTATCAGGTGCAGTTCAGGGGATCAGCGTGTTGATGATCAGGTCAGCGGCCTCTTCGGCAGTCAGCGAGGTCGTGTCAATGCGGATATGAGGGTTCTCCGGGGCTTCATAGGCAGAGTCGATACCTGTGAAATTCTTCAGCTGACCTGCACGGGCCTTCGCGTAAAGCCCTTTCACATCGCGTTTTTCGGCGTCCTCAAGGGGTGTGTCGATGAAGATCTCAACAAACTCGCCGGGTGGCAGCATATCGCGCACCATCTCGCGTTCCGATCGGAAGGGCGAAATGAACGCCGTGATCACGATCAGACCCGCATCTGCCATCAGTCTGGCCACTTCGCCGATACGGCGGATATTCTCCACCCGGTCCGCATCTGTGAAACCTAGGTCCTTGTTCAACCCGTGACGCACGTTGTCGCCATCCAGCAAGAAGGTATGCCGGTTCATCCGCGCCAGTTTCTTCTCGACAAGATTGGCAATCGTTGATTTGCCCGAGCCTGACAGACCAGTCATCCATAGCACCACTGGTTTCTGGTTCTTCATCGCCGCATGATGTTCGCGTGAAATATCGGTGGCTTGCCGGTGAATATTCTGTGCGCGGCGCAAGGCAAAGTGAACAAGCCCCGCTCCGACAGTGCGGTTGGTCATCTTGTCGATCAGGATGAAACCGCCCAGATCCCGGCTTTCGCTATAGGGGGCAAAGGGGATATCGCGATCCGTGGTTATCGTGGCCACACCAATCGCATTCAGATCAAGCGTCTTGGCGGCCAGATGTTCCATCGTGTTGACATTGACCTGATATTTCGGCTGCGCAACCATCGCGCTGACAGTCTGCGGCCCGATCTTCAACCAATATGCACGGCCAGGGATCAGTGCGTCCTCGTCCATCCAGATGACAGTGGCTTCGAATTGGTCCGCAACTTCGACCGGACTTTTTGCCGCCGTGATGACCTGACCGCGCGAGCAGTCAATCTCATCTGCGAAGCACAGGGTGACAGCCTGACCGGCCACTGCATATTCAAGATCGCCATCCAGCGTCACAATACGCGAGATGCGCGATGTCTTTCCCGAAGGCAGGACCCGAATGTCATCATCTACCCGAATCTGGCCTGCCGCAATCGTCCCCGAGAAACCCCGGAAGTCGAGATTTGGTCGGTTTACCCACTGAACCTGTATCCGGAAGGGCTTCGACTGATCTGCGGTCTGGTCAAGTTCAACAGACTCCAGATGATCAAGCAGAACAGGCCCGTCAAACCACGCCATGTTTGCACTGCGATGTGTGATGTTGTCGCCCGCGAGCCCTGAAATCGGAATGGCTGTGAAATCGACGATCCCGATCGTATCGGCGAAGGCCCGGTAATCTGCCGTGATCTTGTCGAAGACGGCGCGATCATAACCGACAAGATCCATCTTGTTGACAGCCAGCACGATATGCCTGATCCCGATCAGATGCGCGAGATAGCTGTGCCGCCGTGTCTGGGTTAGAACGCCCTTGCGCGCGTCAATCAGGATCACGGCCAGATCGGCGGTCGATGCGCCAGTGACCATGTTGCGGGTGTATTGTTCGTGGCCCGGTGTATCGGCAACAATGAACTTCCGCTTTTCGGTTGCAAAAAAGCGGTAGGCGACGTCGATTGTAATGCCCTGTTCACGCTCGGCGGCCAGCCCATCGACGAGAAGCGCAAAATCAATGCTCTCGCCCTGTGTTCCGACGCGTTTCGAATCGGCTTCAAGGGCAGCAAGCTGATCTTCGAAGATCATCTTGCTGTCATACAGCAAGCGTCCGATCAGCGTCGATTTTCCATCATCCACCGAACCGCATGTGATGAAGCGCAGCATCGTCTTGTGTTGATGCGTTTCCAGATAGGCTTGAATGTCTTCGGCGATCAATGCGTCGGTCTTGTAGATCTCGGTCATCAGAAATACCCTTCCTGCTTCTTCTTCTCCATCGACGCGGCCTGATCATGGTCAATCGCACGGCCTTGCCGTTCCGAGGTCGTGGTCAAAAGCATTTCCTGAATGATCTCAGGCAATGTGGCGGCGGTGCTTTCGACAGCCCCGGTCAGCGGATAACAGCCCAATGTCCGGAATCTGATCGAGCGCAGGACAGGGTCTTCTCCCTCAAGCGGGAAACGCTCGTCATCGACCATCAGCAACTGCCCGTTCCGGATTACGGTCGGGCGCTTCTCTGCGTAATATAGTGGAACAATTTCAATACCCTCAAGGTGTATGTACTGCCAGATATCAAGCTCAGTCCAGTTCGACAGCGGAAACACCCGCATCGATTCTCCCTTGTTCTTGCGGGCATTGAACGTGCGCCACAATTCAGGTCGCTGGTTTTTCGGGTCCCAGCGGTGACTGCTGGTGCGGAAGCTGAATATACGTTCTTTCGCCCGGCTTTTCTCTTCATCGCGGCGCGCGCCGCCAAAGGCGGCGTCAAACCCGTGCAGGTCGAGGGCCTGTTTCAACCCTTCGGTTTTCCACATGTCTGTATGCAGGCTGCCGTGATCGAACGGGTTTATACCTTGCCGGATCGCGTCCGGGTTCTGATGCACAAGCAGTTGCATCCCCGCCGCCCGCGCGGCGCGGTCACGCAATTCATACATCGCGCGGAATTTCCAGGTTGTGTCGACATGCAGCAGAGGAAACGGCGGCGGCGCAGGAAAGAACGCCTTGCGCGCCAGATGCAGCATCACGGCACTGTCCTTGCCGACAGAATACAGCATCACCGGGCGTTCGGCTTCGGCGACAACCTCGCGCATGATATGGATGGCTTCTGCCTCGAGACGTTGCAAATGGGTCAGGCTGTGCAGTGTCATATGGCTTTTGTCCTATCGGTTGAAACATCTTGGAAATCTCATACCGTTAGGCTAATTCAGACAAACCTCCCATATGGGAGGGGTGGGGGACTCCGTGATTTCAGCGCAGGAAACAGAGCTGCTTTTGGAGATCCAGCGCGCGCAGACCACAGGCTGGGGTCCGTGTTTGCGACAGTTGGCGCAGATCACCCAAGCCGCGCGTGCTCTGTTGTATCTGCCGGATGAAACATGGTCGCAGACGGGCCGCAGTGATCGGATCTTGCCATATGACAGCCTGAATGGTTTGCGACCTGGCCGCGTCTACTCCGGAGAGGAACTTGCAAGCCGAAGCGTGACAGATCAGCGCCCCTTTCAAGGCGAGGATTGTCGCGCCATAAGGTTGCGGGGCGCAGCGCCCCCCGTCTGGCTTGTGCTGGAGCGTGACAAGGGCATCTTCCGTGCGATTGACAGCGCCATTCTCTCGGTTGTGGCCCCGCATGTCGACCTATCATACACTCAGCTTGCCGAGCGTTCAGCGCTTCAAGCTGCCGCAGCACAGGCGCAAGCCGTAACCCGCAGGCTTGGTATCGGGGTCTTGCGATTGGACAGGCGCGCAGAGGTCATTGCACAAGATGACACGGCTGCGCTGCTTTTGGCCCGTCTGGGTTCTCGGCTGTCACGCCCCCCCGATCCAGCCCGCCTGCAACTTGTCGCACTTGCCCCGTGGCTGGACATGCTCTGGTGTCCTGATGTCGAGGGTGGGGCAACGGCCTATCTGCGTGCCATCGACATGCCATTGCCATCCGCCGAGGTTCTGGCGCAGGTGCTTCGTCTTACGCGGTCCGAGGCAGCACTGGCGCGCGCACTGGGCATGGGCGCAACCTTGAACGAGGCCGCCGCGCAGCTCGGACTTACCATC
>SKWJ01000142.1 GCA_007128995.1 Paracoccaceae bacterium | reverse complement strand
GCACGGGTCGAGCATGTCTTCGGCGCCCAGACCAACGATATGGGCGGAACGCTGGTGCGCACCATCGGCTTGATCCGCGCCAAGGCCAAGATTGGGATGAAGAACCTCGCCTACAATATGCGGCGGCTGGCGCAATTGCGCCGCTTGAACCCGTTCCCGGCGTAACCCGGAACGCAGACGTCAGGCCGAAGAGGCCAAACTCCACAATGACCGGGCGGAACGATCGCTGACTACGCTCCCAAACAAACCTGCAAGCCAATGCCGGCAAGCTTCAGGCCGCCAAGTCAGCTCCGGAAAGCGGAAAATCAGGAAAAATCGAGGTGCCCGATACTTTGTCGTAGGGCTCATCCTTTGAGTGTTTCACTCTCCGGTAAACCCGGGGCGGTTCATGCCACCCGGTTCCGCCGCACACTTATGGTCAGACAGGACCTCGGCGAGGGCATCTTGCGGCACGTCCGCAGCCACAGCGCAGAGCGCCGACAGAACCCTGTGATCCATGGCGAACCAAACGGTGCTGCGCCGGTTTGCCCCGAAAGCCACCGCAATCCCCGGTCTCAATCGAGTCAGCGCGCCAGCTCCCACTGCCGCGTCAACATTAGCCAGCACAGCCCGCGCCCGCTCCATCTGGATGCAGTCGCCCCACAGCAAGGTGTCCGGGTCGCCGGAGCAGTCCGCCCAAGCGCGACATGTCTCCCAAAGACCGTCCACATGGTCCATGACCGGATGTGGCACTGGCCGGATCAGTTCATAGGCGAAGGCGCGCGCCCATCCTCACCGCCATCCGCTGTCCACAACCACGCCACGAAGGCCCAGCCACTGCCTGATGGAATTGTTCAGAGCGAACCAATTAGGTCCACGATTGGACTGGTGTTCTGACGAATCTCGGCCCAAACATGCTCTTGGCATTTGTCCAAATCCCCATCCGCCAGACACTCCGTAATGACCCGATGGTACTTCATCGACCGGCCAGTTTCAAAATCTCGCTGAAGCAGCTTGTAACGAAGTGGCAACGATATCTCATTCAGATAGCTAAGAACACTGATTAAAGCACTATTCTCCGTGGTGCGAATAATCGCATCATGAAAGCGAATATTCTCAGAAAAATATCCATCGATGTCGGCATTGTTCAAATAACCCTGAAGCCTCTCGTTCGATGCGCGAAGGTTCACTATTAGCTCATCAAGCGACTTTTCGCGCAGCTCGTCAATAACATAACCTTCCAGCCGCGCCCGAAGACGGTAGATGTCGCCGACTTCCTTCTTGGTATATTCGTGAACGCGAAATCCTTTTCGCGCCTCGTATTCCACCAAGCCCCCCGGCAAGAGCAGGCGCAAGCTTTCACGAATCGGCCCACGACTTGAACCGAAAGTCTGCTCAAGTTGGGCCTCCCTCAGCATCGACCCTGGCGGATAGATCCCTCGAATGATCTGATCGCGAATTCGGTCTGCCAATACCCCTGCAAGTGGTTGCGGCAATGCCGAGTTCGGGTCAAAGTCGGCCCCAGCGCGCGCCAATACCATCCAGTTATCCTTCCGTGGCCCCTCTAGATGCCCCGTTTTCCGGGTCACCACAGTTATCTTGCAGACCGTTGCTTTTCAAGCTCCCGAACCGCCTTGAACAGCCAGAGTCGGCACGAGCCCTGTGCGAGATCAAACAGGTTTCGTCGACGAGCAGACCTCAAGAATACTTCACCAACGCCCAGGGCGCTCGGCATCCACATCGTCCGGAGCCCCCATCTCATGTGTGATCATGCCACAAAACAACGCGAGGCGCGAGAAGTATCCATACAAACAGTCAGTGGCCCGTTCGGGTCAGAACCGCGGCAGCAGCATGTATGTCGAAACGCGTTGGCTTCACTGTTACTTTTTTACTGCGAAGCTCGATAATTGAACACACATAGTTTTATCCACAGCCAAGCAGCTTTACCTGGTAAACCTCGACTCCTGGACGGCAAACTCACGAACGATGATCGTCACGTCTTCGCCGGGATTATCTTCGATTGGCGCTGTGCCTCGGGTGACGCGCCGGCACTCAACGAGTGGCCATGTGAAGGTCTCGTCATTCCCCGACACGCAGATTGATTGTGGTCTCAAACTCACGCAAACCTTCGACTCCCCCTTCCCTCCCAAGCCCGGACGCACCAAAGCCACCGGTCGGGAGATGCGGCCCTTGAATGCCAGTGGTGTTGATGCCGACACTACCATGTCGAAGCGTCGGCGCTATGGACTCAAGAAAACTCGTTCGCGCACCGTAAAGATAACTGACCAAGGGTTGTTGGTTGTTTCGCACACGTTCAAAGTGCGCATCTAGATCATCGATTCGTGTCAGTCCCATAACGGGCCCGAACGCCTCCTGTTCATCGAGGACGCTCTTGTCGCCCGTTAGCGTCTCGAGAACAAGAAGCGGCATACATGTATCCGGGCCCGGAATTCCCTGGCCGGGCGGAGCCTGGTGTATGAGCCTCTCGCCATTTGACTGGCCAGCCTCGACAAGTTTCTGCAACCTGACAACATCTTCGAGGCCCCTTACCGGGCCCATTGCCGCCCCGGGTGTTCCGGCAGGACCCACCAGTAGGTCCGCTATCCTCTGCTGCAATCGGGATCTGAAATTCGCGTAGATGTCGGCTTCAACGGCGATGCGATTCACCGATGAACAGGCCTGTCCCGCCGCCTTGATCTTTCTCGCGACCAGATCGTCGACGGCCTTGTCGATATCTGCGTCGGCAAAGACCGTGAACCAGTTGTTGCCCCCTAGCTCCAGTATACACCGCACAAAGTTCCGGCCGGCCACCTCGGCGACCGCACGTCCGGTGCTGGTAGAGCCCGTGAAGCTGACGACGTTTACTGCGCGATGTGCCATCACGAACTCGGCCAACGCGGGCAGGTCGCACTTCAGCCAGGTCGACGCACCGATTGGGTCCGCTTCGGCAAGCGCCTCCTCCACTAGTTCGGCGCAAAGCATTGCGCGTGGACTGGGCTGAATCACTACCGGGCACCCTGCCGCAATGGCGGGCGCAATCTTACGGGTCAAGCCGGCAACAGGATCGTTGTATGGGCAGATGAGATGCGCGACCCCAACGGGCACCGTCAGAATCCGACCGATCGATCCGGAAGCTCCGCTTTGTGATGAACCTTCTAGAAGATTGATGGCATAGTCCAGAAACGCAATTGCATAGTCGAACTCAGCCGCTGCCTCGTGCGGAAGTTTTCCGACCTCCTGGACCACGCGTGCCACCAGCAATCGACGCCGCCGCAACAGGGCTTCGCGAAATCCGGCAAGGATAGACATCCGCAATGAACGATCGGCCGTCAACTCCTTAAGGCTACGCTCCGTTGCTGCCAGGCCCACTTCCAGTGTTCGGGTCGAGGTTGGCATCCAGACACCGATCGGCTCCAAGTCGTTCGGCGACACAACGCATCTTGGCTTGTCTGGATAATCGTGTCTATCCTGTTGTGCAATCATAGGGCACCTTCCTGCTTCACGCGCATTGGACAAAATTGATCAGGAACTCAACGAATCCAGTAGCGGCAGGATGCCGTCCATTTCAGCCTGCGGGTGAGCGAAGCAGACGCGAATGTGATCCTGGTAGTGGCTTCCGAAAAGGCCTCCTCGCAGGCAAAAGACATTCATGCTCTCGAGACGCATTACAACACTATTGATGTCCGGAACGCGCGGAAAGATGTAAAAACTGCCCTTGCTGGGGTGGTACTGCCAGCCGATGGCGGAAAGGCTCTGCTCCATCCTCGGCCTTGCTGTGCCAATGATCTCGCGCACCCACGAGGTCGGCCCCAGGTTCCGGCTTATTTCGAGGGCACAGACCTGCGAGAACGTTGATGCAGAACTGTTAATCCCTTGGTGAACAGAAAGCACCGCCTCAAAGTGTGTGGCGGGGATCATGACTGTCCCTAATCGCAAACCCTGGACCTGAAAATTCTTTGAGAACGAATTTACAATGAACGCTTCGTCGGCGCCCGAGGGCGAATTGTCCATCCAGGCAGCCTGATCGACCACTGTTTCCGAAAAGCTTTCGTCGAAGATCGGATGGATTCCGTACTTTCTACACACATCAAGTGCACCCTCCAGTTCAGCGGCCCCATACAGACGGCCGCTGGGGTTGCCCGGGTTGGAAAGGATAAGGAATCGCGCGGCGGAGTTGCGCCTTGCCACGAAATCGAGTTGCTCCTTATCGAGAGCGAATCCGTCCTGAAAACGTGTGTGCAGGTGCACGGGCCGGACTCCCGCGAGCACACACAGACTGTCGTATGACGGCCAATGCGGTGACACGATGATGCATGCATCGCCCGGGGCACACAGGCCGCGCAGTATCGAGAACACGGCAGCCTTCGCGCCGCCTGTGAGCAGCACTTTGTGACGTTCCAAATCCCACCGCGCATAGAGCCGCTTGCGGACGGCCTCGCGGAGTTCCGGAAGTCCTTCGGGCGGGGAGAGAATCGTGGAGAATGCCGAGCTGTCCAGCATCCTCAGCATCTCACCCCTTTCTGGAAAGGTGGGTGTGCTCAGGGAATACGCGGGCTGGCCACGCGATTGAAGCGTTTCGATCCGCAACGCGAGCTCGAGTGTCGGAGAACGCTGCATCATGGTCACTCCGTTTGAGAAAGGGCCGAACCGGTTTTGCGTGATGGACGCCGGTCATTCCTGTTTCGATACCCTAAGAGCGATCATAGCGAACTCCACCACCGCGTTCTCGCCGATCGCGCTGACTTCAACGAGGTGCCGTGCGGGCGGGCTGCTGCCGAACTCCTGCGAGAATACCCGATCGACATGCGGCTTGTGTTCCAGATCCGTCAGATAGGCATGGACAACCATAACCGAGCTCGCGTTTCCCCCGCCGGCCTCGACAAGCGCCAGGCAATGCTCAAGCGACAGACGCGATTGCTCGGATGGATCATTGGGGATGACGCCCGTGGAGCGATCCCTTGGCATCTGGCCACCGACAAAGATCAGCCCCTCTCCAAAGGTGGCCGGGGAAACCGGTGATGACGAGACTGGCACTGACGGGCTGGTAATTATCACACGCATTTAACTCCCTTTCCCACTACTTTTTCAAAGTGCCGAACTGCGACAGGTCGATCCTGTTTTGATCCAGCAAGAGCTTGCCATCCAGTACGATCCGGTTGGCTCGCGAGATCGTGTCGTAATGTGCGGCGGCTTTTACCGTTCCCCCGATGTAGGCGCTTGTTCCGAGGGCGAGCTGCACATTGCCATAGACATTCTCGTCGGTGAGCATCCGACCGTCCGGAACACATTCAGGATTCATCCCGATGCCGAGTTCGGCCAGATTGAAGATTTCCGGATCCGCGAATTCGTCGAGAAACCGACGGAACCTGTCGGCATTCGCACCGCCACTTATACGGACTGCATAGCCCTTCTCGATTTCAATGATGATCCGATCGTCACCGATGACTAGAACGCCAGGGATCGATTCGTTTACGACGATCACACCATGCGCAGTACCTTCCAGTGGCGCAATGCTCGCCTCAAGTCCGTACCCTGTGGAGATGTCGTGCCGATTGACAAAGCCGGTGAGCGCCCGTCCTTTCCGCCCTTCCAGTGACATCTGGAGATCGGTTCCATCCTCGCTGGTCACATGGGCAAGCCGAGCCAAGGAAAGCGCATTCGCCACCGCCTCGATCTCAGGCGCGAGGACATCGAAGTCTGCTGACCACCCGGGCAGTTCGAAAAAGTCCTCGCCGTCGCATTCTGGGAGCGCGATGACGTGGGCACCCTTGGCCTGGGCTTCGCGCCGGGCCTGTGTATGGGTTATGTTCCCGCGGGTCAGGCCGACGATCAGGTCGGCGCCCAGCATGGCCTTCCCCACCTCAGGCGGCAGCTCTACGCCGTGTCCGGGCCGCGCATGAAAGCCCATGACACTGCATATACCACCGAGGGCTTCGCTGGCCTGCCTGAGCAACTCCACATGATGGACGGTGTGCTGATCGTGCAGCAACAGCATGCGGCTCCCCGGACGCAGGCGGCCAAGCTTGCCCAAAAGAAGGGCTGCTGTCCGCCTTGGGTCGTTTGGTTGCATCGATTCTGCTCCTTCGAAGTGCAGACTTGCCCAGCCGAAGCAATTGTCTACAATTTATTCTTGACAGAATATGCGACGACCCTTAGGCCCAGTCAAGTCCCGCGGATCGTGGACTGCGGGGTCAGCGGGCGTAACAGGCGGTTTCGGCTTTGCTGCGCCTTAGTTCGGGGACCCGGGACCTCACATGGGTTGGGTTCTTTTTTCCAGACAGCAAAGGGGTGTTCGGAATGAAGAAGGTTCGTAAGGCGATGTTCTCTTCAGGGTTGCGGCCGGCCCTCGTGGCGCTTGCCGTGACCTTCGGAACGGTCGCGGGCGCAGCCGACGGGGTAACTGAAAACGAGATCCTAATCGGTCAGCTGGGTCCGTTGACGGGGGAGAACTTTGCATTCGGTCTGCTAGTCATGCACGGCAACGACATGGTCTTTTCCGAGGTGAACGCCCGCGGCGGCATTCACGGCCGCACCATCCGTACGGTCCGTGCCGATACAGAATGCCGCGCCGAGGCGGCAGTGGGAGCTGCCCGGCGTCTCGTCGACGCGGACGTCGCAGCGATCGTAGGCGCCGGTTGCAGTAACGCGACCCTTGCCAATATGGATACGATCATTTCGGCAGGCATCCCTACAATTGTCCAGGGCGCGACCCATGACGGGATCACCAACCCGGTCAACTGCTGCTTCTTCCGGGCAGTCATGAAGGGTTCCGAAGAGGGGCGCATCCAGGCACGCTTTGTCGCGACGATCCCCGATGCGGCGCGCATAGCCATCGTCGCGCAGCGGGATGCTTGGGGTCAGGCGAAATACGAAGGATTCTTGGACGAGGCGGCAAAGCTCGGACTTGAGATCGTGGCGGATGAAGAAATGGTGCGTGATTCGACCAGCGCCGGCGCCCAAGTGGCTCGAATCGCACAGTCCAATCCCGATGTCATCGTTACACTTCTGTTCCCGCGGCCGACGAACGTGTTCATGCGAGAGGCTTATCGGCAGGGAATCACCGATCGCCCGATCATCGGGCATACATCGGTGTCAGATCTTCCCCAGTTGGCAGCCGACATCGGCAGCGCCGATCCCTTGGAGAACTTCTACACGATCTCGCTCACATCCTACACGCCGGACATGCCCGAGGCACAAGAACTGGAGGCACGCTTCAAGGCTGTGCATCCCGACCTGAATTTCACACAGTACGCAATGTGGGGCATCGGTGCCGCCGAAGTGCTGGTGGAAACACTCGAGCGTGCCGGTCCCGACCTGAACCGCGACGCGATTCGCGAAGCATTGCTTTCCGCAGAGCCCTTCCTGACATCGACCTTTCCGGAACCGCTTGTCTTTTCGCCCGAAGACACTGATGGCAACAAGGCCGGAATGTTCCTCCGCTATGTCAACGGAGAGGTCATTCGGATCGGAACAACCTTCCAGTGATACTGCCTTGGACGGCCGAGCGGCGGGTTTCCGTCACTGGTCACCACGCAAAGGCAAACCGATCCAGACATGCCGGGGTAAACTGCTGCCCCGGCATGGAAACAGCCAGCATCGCCCGCGGGATGCCGGGCCTTGCAGACGGACGATACGGCGACGTACCAGACCGTTAGG
>SKWJ01000233.1 GCA_007128995.1 Paracoccaceae bacterium | reverse complement strand
GCCCTGGTGCTGTCGGCCTGATCCTGCGCGGTGCCGACGGAGGGGAAGGCGAGCAGGCTGAAGGTCAGCCCGGCCTCGTTCATCCCTTCCAGCGGCTTGAGGTCGCCCGGCAACAGCGGCGCGTCGGTAGTGGGCACGCGGTCGGGCATCACAATTGCGACTGTGGCGAGCGTCGTGGTGAACTCGACCGCCGGGTGCCCCTCGGTCTGCGACGAGAAGGGCGCTCCAGCCGGAACAAAGACGACCTGATAGGGCAGCTCCATCTGCAACTCCAGTGTGCGGCCCAGATAGACCAGACCATCAGCGTCGCGGTATTGCAGTGTCGTACAGGCATCAGAGGTCACCAACCCCAACCCTGCCAGGGCTGCCACCGCCCCAAAGAATCCGCGTGTCCTCATGTCAATGCTCCCTTCATGATCCCGGGTTATGGGCGGCTTTTCGACCCCGCTTTGCTGCCGCCGTTTAGTGCGTGCGATCGCCGCTTTTTCGTCAAGTGTGCGTACGGTACGCAGAGGTGAACAGGCTGTTGGCATTCGCTCTTTCGGAGTATACGCCTGTCGATGACCTTGATTGAGACGGTCTGCCACTGAAAGCAGGCGCGCGGGGTGGGCTGTTCGACATGGACGTTTCCGACGACCACCTGCCCGCAACGGACAGCCGCGACTGGACTGCGATGCCTCTGCGGATGATCTGGCGGATAGCCTACCCAATCCACTGTCGCCGGTAACCCACCATTCTTGAGAGCGGCGCGGAGCCGAAAGTTGATCAATAAGGAGGACTTCCATGTACAGCTTCACCACACGACCTGAAATCCTTGGTACCTTCGGGGTTGTGAGCACGACGCATTGGATCGCGTCCGGTGTTGGCATGGCGATGCTGGAACGGGGTGGAAATGCCTTTGATGCAGCCGTTGCAGCGGGTCTGGTCCTGCAAGTGGTTGAGCCGCATCTCAATGGGCCCGGTGGTGAACTGCCTGCCATCCTGTGGTCGGCATCTGCTGGGCGCGCAGATGTTGTCGCGGCACAAGGCCCGGCACCGGCAGGGGCGACAATAGACCATTACCGCAATCAGGGTCTGCGGCATGTGCCGGGGGATGGATTGCTGGCGACAGTCATTCCCGGCGCATGGGATGGCTGGATGCTGATGTTGCGCGATTACGGCAGGCTGCCGCTGCGCGATGTCCTCGAACCTGCAATCCATTATTGCAGCGCAGGCCATCCCTGCCTGCCGCGTGTCGCTGACACCATTGCAGGGCTGACGGCATTCTTTCGGGATGCCTGGCCCAGTTCATATGACACTTGGCTTCCCGGTGGACAGCCGCCCAGGGCGGGGCAATTGCTGCGCAATCCTGCGCTGGCCCGGACCTATGCGCGTATCCTGTCCGAAGCAGAGACGCGCACGGGGCGCACTGCGCAGATCGACGCTGCGCGGGATGCCTTTTATCGTGGCTTTGTGGCCGAAGAGATGGCGTCCTGGCTTGCCAGTGCAGAATTGCCTGACAGCGAAGGCCGCCACCAGCGCGCCGTTCTGACCGGGGAGGACATGGCAGATTACCACGCCAGCATAGAGGCCCCGGTCTGGGGGCGCTATCAGGACTGGGATGTGGCGAAATGCGGGCCTTGGACCCAAGGTCCGGTCTTCCTGCAGTCGCTCGCGCTTCTGCGCGGCATGGACCTGCGAGGGCTGAACCCGCATGGGGCGGAGTTCATTCACCTTGTCACCGAAGCGATGAAACTCGCCTTTGCCGACCGTGAAATCTATCTGGCTGACCCTGATTTTACGGATGTCCCGCTACAGGCTCTGCTGTCAGAGGAGTATAATGCAAATCGGCGCAGCTTGCTGGGCGTGCAGGCCAGTCTGGACCTGCGGCCGGGCGTCGTGCCGGGCTTTGAGGGCCAGCGCAGCGCCATGCTGGCAGCCCTTGACCGCCTGAGCAGCACCGACGGCGCCGTCTACGAACCCACAATGGCACATCTGGCGCGCAAGCGCGGGGACACGGTGCATCTGGATGTCATAGACTCTGAGGGGAACATGGTTGCGGCCACGCCGTCGGGGGGCTGGCTGCAAAGCGCACCAACCATCCCCGGTCTTGGCTTTTGCCTCAATTCGCGCGCGCAGATGTTCTGGCTGGAAGATGGTTTGCCCGGATCGCTCATGCCCGGCAAGCGCCCACGCACAACGCTCTCGCCGTCGCTGGCACTCAAGGATGGCCAGCCGCGCATGGTGTTTGGCACACCGGGCGGGGATCAGCAGGATCAGTGGCAGTTGATTTTCTTCCTCTATCACGTGCAGTTCGGCATGGGGCTGCAACACGCACTGGATGCACCGCTGTTTCATTCGACCCATTTTCCCGCCAGTTTCTACCCGCGCTCGCGGTCTCCGGGTCAGATCATGGTCGAGGAAACCTTCGGGGTGGACGTGATTGCTGATCTGAAGGCGCGGGGTCATACTGTGCAGACAGCGCCGCATATGACCATCGGGCGGCTGACGGCGGCAGCGCGCGGCACAGACGGGATCTTGCGCGCCGGGGCTTCGCCGCGCCTGATGCAGGCCTATGCTGTCGGGCGTTAGGTCCCGGCGCGCGCTATTCAGGGAAGAGGACGCAGGCGACTTCGTGCCCTTCGGCAATCTTTCGGCGGCGGGGCGAGGGATGGGGTGCAAATTGCAGCACAAGCGCCTCTCCTGCATCCTCGATCTTCGCGGCCTCGCCCAATGATGCAGGGCGCGTCGCAAGAACCTTGGCAAGCTGGGCGCGGGCGGCGGCTGTGCCCTTGGGGGCGGGGATTCGCACGCTCAGGCCGTCGCGCTCTGGCTGGCCCAAAGCATCACGGGTGTGCGTGTTCAGATCCCATTCGGCCAAGGCTGCAATCACATCGCGCCCTTCCCAGCCGCAGGTGACCGTCGCCAGCGGGCAGCGGTTGTGGAAGCGGCAGCCATTTGGAATGTCGCTTGCGGACGGGATTTCGCCTGCGGACTCCAAAGGCGGCTTTTCCACCGACGGATCAGGCTCGGGCGAGGCATCGAGCAGAAGCTGCGTATAGGGATGGCGGCGCTCGGCGATGACTTTCTCGGTCGGTCCAAGCTCGACAATCTCGCCCAGATACATGATGGCGGTGCGGTCAGCGACATAGCGGATCGTGGGCAGATCATGGCTGACATAGACGAAGGAAATGCCCATTTCGTCGCGGAAATGGCGCATCAGGTTCAGCACGCCGGCGCGGATCGAGACATCCAGCATCGAGACGGGCTCGTCCGCCACGATGAAGCGCGGTTCCAGCACGATGGCGCGGGCAATCGCAACGCGCTGGCGCTGCCCCCCCGACAATTCATGCGGAAAGCGGTCCATATAGGTTTCGGCGGGTTTCAACCCTGCGCGTTCCAGCGACTTGACCACACGGGCGCGCTTGTCCGCACCCTTGGCCAGCCCATGGATGATCAGCGGCTCGCCCACGATATCCTGAATGGTGAAGCGCGGGTTCAGTGTCTGGTAAGGGTCCTGAAACACCATCTGCGCGCGGCGGCGGAACGCCTTGAGTGCTGCGCCTTTCAGCGGTGCGATATCCTCACCTTCCGACAGGATGCGCCCGGCAGTCGGGTCTTGCAAGCGCACCAGCATTTCGCCGGTCGTTGTCTTGCCTGATCCGGATTCGCCCGCGATTCCGAGGATTTCGCCCTGTTGCAGGCTCAGGTCTATCCCGTCGACAGCATGTACGAACGCTTCGGTCTTGCCAAAGAACCCGGCAGGGATCGGGAAATGCTTGACCAGCCCATCCACCTGCAACACGTCCTCACTGGCAATATGTTCGCGCCGGGTGACAGAAGTGACCTCTTCATTCAGTCGACGCCCGACTTCGGCCCAGGCATCATTGGTGGCTGCGATGCGGCGGAACTCCTCGACCCGCTCCGGGTAGTGGCAGGCGGCAAAGCGTCCGGCGCCGACAGGATGCTGCGCCGGTTCCTCGGCGATGCAACGGTCGGTCGCGAAGGGGCAGCGTTCGGCAAAGCGGCAGCCTTTGGGCGGGTTCAGCAGGTCCGGTGGCGTGCCGGGGATGGAGATCAACTCGCGCTGTGCGCCTTCCAGCGTCGGAAAGGCATTCGTCAGGCCCATTGTATAGGGATGAAACGGCTGGCCAAACACCTGCCGCACAGGCCCGGTTTCCATGATCTTGCCGCCATACATGACCGCTACGCGGTCGCAGGTCTGTACCACGACCGAAATATCATGCGTGATGAACATCAGCGCCATGCCACGCTCGCGCCGCAACCGCGCCAGCCGCGACAGAATCTGCGCCTGCGTCACCACATCCAGCGCCGTGGTCGGCTCGTCCGCGATCAGCAGTTGTGGCTGAAGCGCCATCGCCATCGCGATCACCGCACGTTGTTTCATCCCGCCCGACATTTCATGCGGGTAGGCCCGAAGGCGTGACGGGTCCAGGCCCACAGCGCGAAACAGGTCTTCGGAGCGGGTCCACGCGTCTGCCTTGTCGATCTTTATATGCGCGTTCATCGCCTCGATGATCTGGTCGCCCACGCGGTAGACTGGATCGAGCGCGTTCATCGCCGCTTGTGAAATCCAGGCGATTTCCTTCCAGCGCACGCGGCGCATGTCTTCGCCAGTCAGCGGAACCAGATCGCGGCCAGCAAAATCGATCACCCCGCGCGGGATTTCACCATTGGGGGGCAACAGCTTCAGCATGGCCTTGGCCGCTGTGGTCTTGCCGCAACCGGATTCGCCCACCAGACCAAGCGCTTCGCCCGGCGCAATGGTGAAATCGATCCCGTCCACCGCCTGAACCGGTCCCGCGCCCGTGCGGTAATGGATCGCCAGATCGCGCACGTCCAGCAGAGTGTCGGTGCCTATATCCTTCATTGACGCGCCCTCAGCCTTGGGTTTGCAACCACTTCCAGCGACCGCGAGATGAAGAACACCGACAAAACCGTGGTCATGATCAGAATCCCCGGAGGGAGGTTCCACCACCATGCGGTGCGCCATGCGCCCGACAAGCGCGCATCATGCAGGATGCCACCCCAACTGATGGATTGGGGCGGGCCAAGGCCAAGGAAGGACAAGGTTGCCTCGGCGATGATCGACACACCCACGATGATCGCAAGCTCCAGAAACACCAGCGGCAGGACATTGGGGAAGATATGCAGATACATGATCCGCAAATCCGACGCGCCCGCCACGCGTGCTGCCTTGACAAAGGGGCGTTCGCGCAAGGACAGCACCTGGCTGCGGATCAACCGCGCCACAGTGCGCCATGTCAGCAGCGACACGGCAAGGATCACGATGGTCAGGCTGGGTTGGAACAGCAGCACGAGGATCAGTGCGAAGGGCTCAAACGGGATCCCATACATCACATCGACCGTGCGCATCAGGATGGTTTCGGTCCGGCCCCGGTAATAGCCTGCGATCAAGCCCACATTCGTGCCGATCAATACGACCAGCGTCGCCCCCAGAAAGCCGACAAGTAGCGCGATCTGGCTGCCATGCACATTCTGGCTGAACAGATCGCGGCCCAGATGGTCGGTCCCGAACCAATGCGTGCGCGAGGGCGGCGCAAGGCGGGTGACGAAGCGGTCAGACCCCAGCGCCAGCCAGTCATCGCCGTCGATCAGAAGCGCGCGCAGATGGCGTTCGCTTTCCGTGGGCACAAGTTGCCAGCCCGTGCCATCCCATTCCAGAATGATGCCATTGCGTCCCGCCGCGATGGCGCGACCATCCGCGCCGATCCAGCCTGCGCGCAGCGCGCGCGTATCGGGCGCGGGGTCTGTGACCCAACTGCCATCTGCTGTGTCGCGGCGCAACAGCGTGCCACGTTCGCCCACCACCAGCGCCGCGCCATCCGGCGCAATATGGATATGGTTCAGATCGCGGCTGGACCCGATCCGTTCCAACGCGGCCTCACCAGTGTCCGGATCATAGCGGATCGCAAGACCCCGTTCTCCGACTATCAGGGCCGTGCCGTCGGAATCCAGCGCCACGGAATTCAGAGGGAAACCCCGCCCGACAGGGCTGTCGATCTCTTGCAACTCTCCGGTCGCGGCATCGAGGACCCAGATTTCCTCGTTTGCGCCCACGATCAGGGCGCGCGTCGTATCCAGCCAGACAACGCCGCGCAAATTCGCCTCGGGGGCGACAACAAGCTGCCAGTCATCCCCCTCGCGCAGCAGGATCGTACCTTGTGCACCTACCACCATCGCGCGCCCGTCTTCGCTGATATCAACCGCGTTCAGGTCGGCATCCGTCGCGACATCGACCTGCGCCCAATCGCCCGCGCCTGCGCGCGTCCAGACTGTGCCGCTGCGCCCGACGATCAGCGCATCAGTACCGCGCTGCGACGCGTCATTCAGCGCCAGCGGCCCCAGACTGTCGCGCAATTCCCAGCCTCCGGGCGCGCGGGCAAGCACCGAGCCATCCTCGATCTCGTTGATATGGCGCGGATCATGCGGCGACAGTACCGGCGCGAACAGGGCCATTGCGATGATCACACCCAGCACACACATGCCAATCACGGCAAGCCGGTCTTGCATCATCAACCGTAGCGGCCCCATGGCTGCGCGCAATATCGGGGGAAGGGTCATCGGAAGCTCACCCTTGGATCAAGTGTGGTATAGAGGATGTCGACCAACAGGTTCAGGGTGATCACGAAGGCCGCCATGATCAGGAAACTGGCCTGCGCCAGCGGGAAATCGGAGGTGCGCACCGCATTCAGGATCTCGCGCCCAAGGCCGGGCCAGGAAAACACCACCTCGACCACGACCTGCCCGCCTGCGGCCAGCCCGATGGTGACTGCAAGTTGCGTGACAACTGGCAAAAGCGCGTTGCGCGCGGCATGCTTGTAGAGGATATCACGCTCGTGCAGACCCTTGGCGCGGGCCATTTCGATGAAGTCCTCACCATATACTTCCAGCATTGTATTGCGCATGATCAGCAACGGCGAACCAAGGTAGTAGAGCGCCACGATCAGCACTGGCAGAATGGCGTGCCACAGGAAATCCAGCGTGAAGATCTTGTCTAGGAAACTGGTTGCGTCATAGGGCAGCGTGCGCATGCCGGATGTGGGAAACATCGACAGCCCGACCCCGAAGATCAGGATCGCGATCATCCCTGTCCAGAACATGGGGGCCGAGCGGAACATCAACCCGAAGAAAATGCCGACCGTGTCAGTGCGCGAGCCGCGACGCCATGACAGCCATGCGCCCAGCGGAACCCCGATCACGTAAGCCAGAATGATCGCAGCCAGCATCAGGACCATGGTGTTGCCCAGACGCTCCCACACGATCCCTGACACTGGCGCGCGGTAGCTGAAGGATGTGCCGAATTCGCCCTGTACGGCATTTGTCAGGAACAGCACATATTGCCGCCAGAGCGGGTCTTCCAGGCCGAACTGGGCACGCACCGCCGCGCGCTGCTCTGCGTTCAGCCCCTCGGTTATCAGCGCTGATGTCGGGTCTGGCAGGCCCATTCGGAACAGAAAGAACAGCACCGTGGCGATGATCCAGAGCGAGAAAATCGCCTGAAGCACGCGCTTTAGCAGATATATGCGGCGGGACATCGCCTGATCCTTCTGGAGAGACGCGAAAAAATTGGCCCCGCCGCACGTGAATGCGGCAGGGCCAACGGGGCATCGTCGGGTCAGCGTTGCAGCAT
>SKWJ01000294.1 GCA_007128995.1 Paracoccaceae bacterium | reverse complement strand
GACCTTCTTCAACTGCACGCAGTCCGGCCTGCACTGCGGCGACAAAGGCTGGTTGGTCAGGAACAACGTGATCTGACGGCGCAACCAGCAAAACGGCGTCGGGATTGTCGCGCTGCGCGTGCAGCGCAGCCGCCAGCACAGCAGGGGCTGTATTGCGCGCAGCCGGTTCGATCAGCATTGCCTGCGCAGACAGCCCGATATCGGACAGTTGATCCTGCACGATGAAACGGAAGTCGGAATTGGTGATCGTGATCGGCGGGCCAAATTCCGGGCCAGTCACACGCCGCGCGGAAGCCTGAAACAATGTCTCGGGACCTGTCAGCGGCACGAATTGCTTGGGGTAGCTCTTGCGCGACAAAGGCCATAGGCGAGTTCCTGAACCGCCGCTGAGGATAACTGGTGTAATCATATGCACGTGCCTATCTCAAATAATGGTTTCAGACAGGATAGCGGTTGGAAAATGTAATTTTGAGGGCCAGGGTCTGTCATCTGTAAATCCCGTCATTTCGTGGCAGCGGTCTTGAAAGCGTAAACAACCTTAGGCTGAAAAAGAAGAAACATGCCCTGCCGGTTCAACATCTGGCATCCCTCATGTCAAGCGTCCAGACAGGGCAGCACGAAGTTTATCCATGTGCGTTTCCAAAAGCTGCTGCGCTTGCGCTGCGCTCGGGGCTTCGGCATAGCATCGGCACTCGGGGGCATTGCCGGAGGGGCGCAGGTGCACGATGCGCCCCCCTGAGAAATGCACGCGCAGCCCATCTGTCATATCCAGCAAGACTTCGGGCGCACCGGCGTCAAAAAATGCCGCGCGGGCGTCAGGTGACGCGCTCAGACGGTCGATAAGTGCCCGTGACGCGGCGGTCGGAATGCCCTGCAAACGGTCGGTCGCCGTGAAACACGCGGGCAGGTCAGCCAGCATATCGGCAACTGGCTGACCTTTCGCATGCGCGGCTGCGAGCGGCGCAATTACCGGCAGCATGCAATCGCGGGTCATCAGCGGTGGCAACGTTCCGGCCAGACCCGCGGCAGTGTATCCAAGCAGGAAGCCGCCATTGGCCTCATACCCCACCACTTTTGCTGCAGGATCCGCTGCCAGCACACGCTCCATTGCCGCGACCACATGCGGCGAGCCGATACGCGTGCGGTGCGTTGAGGTGAAGTCAGGGATCATCTCTACCATCGAGTTGGAAGATACAGGCGTGCAGATCACCTGTGCCCCCAGCGCACGCGCGGTCAGAACACCCAGCACATCCCCCGCGATAACCTCGCCATGGGCGTCACACAGAAGCGGGCGATCTGCGTCGCCATCGGTCGAGACCAGCGCATCCAACTCATGCCGCTTGCACCATTCGGCAAGTTGCTTGCGGGTTTCTGCCGCGACAGCTTCAGTATCGACCGGAATGAAATGCTCGGAACGCGCCAATGCAACAGGGATCGCGCCAAGGCCTGCGAAGATATCCATCATCAGATCCCGTGCCACCGAACTGTGCTGATAAACACCTATGCGCAACCCTGAAAGCGCGCGCGGCCCATATGCCGAGACATAGCGCGCAACATAGTCTTGCCCGGTGTCCGGGGCGTCTATCACCTCGGGTGAACTTGGCGCTATCGGCCAATCCTTGCCCGAGGCTGCAAGGATGGCCTGTTCGTCCTGTTTCGAAATCTCGCCCGTCACCGTGTAGAATTTCAGCCCGTTGCGATCCGCCGGGATATGACTGCCAGTGACCATGATTGCACCGCAACCGCGTGCGGCAGCAGCCATCGCAAGCGCAGGCGTCGGCACGGCGCCCGCGCAGACGGCCTGCACCCCGGCCGCACGGATTGCATTCACAACAGTCCTTGCAAGCGCCGGAGAGGAGGCGCGTAGATCCCAGCCGACCATAACCGCGCCGCCATGCGCGCAACATTCAAGACTGGCGCGCACCATATCCGTGATCAGATCATCGGTGAGTTCGGTGACAAGGCCCCGCAGGCCGCTTGTTCCAAAGGAGGGAGGCATGGTCAGGACCTCATCAGGAAAATATGGGCAACATTCGCTGCGTGTGTCGCGATCAGATCGTGATATGCAGCGGGCCAGCTGGAATGTTTAGTCTGAAATATCATTATCCGAATGCCCCCACCTCATATGTGATCAGCGCTCGGATCACAAAACGAGACGCTGAGCGTGCACGTTTTGCATGAACTGTGGATTGCAGGACATGCGCATTTCGCCGATTGTTCTGGCAGGCGGCAACACTCACGAACATCAGATCTCGTTTTTCGATCTGCGGATTTCGCAAAACATGACGGACCGCTGTGCAGAGAAGGACATCTTTCGCATCGCCGCGCCAGCCTGTATCCGTGTCGCGCCAAAGCAGGCACAGTTTGCAAAATTCCATATCGTCATGTGATCGCTCGCGCTGGAACGCAGCATATACAAAAACGAAACGGGGATTGCCACGCAGGCGTTTCTTCACCTCGACTTCATGAAATGAAACGCCATCTGCGCAATCTCACTCATGTGAAGACCTACAGTCCCAGACCCAAGCTGACAAGCCAGAAACCGGCAAACATTGTCCGAGTTGATAAGTTAACCTGCCGCAGCCGTTTCAAAACCGGAGGTGCTCGTGCGAACCTGAGTCTCAAGTCGCCATCTGATATTCAACAGGCGCGGCTCCGGGTAGGACGAAAGCTTGCGAACAGATGGCTGGACGCATAATCATCGAATGACGCTTAACGGTCAGAAATTGCTGGCAATTTGAGGTCGAAGGAGCCGCAGATGACCCGCCGATACGAGCTTGATTGGCTACGGGTGCTCCTCTTCGCGCTACTTGTCCCTCATCATGTTGCTGTTGGCTTCGTCGACTGGGGGCGTCGATATTTACCAATTCGTGAACAATGATCTGGCAGGCTGCGGGATGACTCTGTTCCTTTACTGGAGTCACAGTTGGCGGCTTCCGTCCCTGTTCCTGATCGCCGGAATCGGGACGTGGTTTCTTACCAAAACAGGTGTTGGACCGCGCTTCATCAGAGGCCGCCTTTTGCGCCTGCTTGTTCCTGCTGCGTTCGGTGTGGCGTTTCTCAATGTTTTCGGGGGGTATGCAATTGCACGCATGACCAGTGATCCCCCAGGGTTCTTTGCTTTCTGGTGGCGTTGGCTGACCGAACCTCAGCCGCGGCAGGTCCAGCATCTGTGGTTTCTGTTCAACCTTTCGATCTACACCATTCTGTGCTGGCCGATCTTCGCTTGGGTGCCTGCCGATCTGCAGCCCGCGAATGCCACTGTGTTCTCGATTGTCGAGGCAGCGACTGCCTGGGCATGGTGTCTGGCCGCCTTGGGCTTGTCTGTGCGCTTCCTGAACCAGCCCGGCCGCCTATTGAGCGAATTGAATCGCGCCGTTTTTCCTTTCTATATCCTGCATTTTCCGGTGACGATCATCGGTCTCGCGATCGCTGCGCAACTCTCTTGGTCGTGGCCAGTCGAGTTCCTCGCTCTGCTGATCTTCGTCTATGGCGTGACCTGGCTGCTCTGGCGGTTCTTTGACGGTCTCAGTGGTCCGGCGGCATATCTTGTGGGAGGACAGCCAGCGCGGCACAGCATACCCAGCGCCCCAAAGCATACCGGGTAACCCGCTGCGGAAAAATGCCGGATCGCGCCGGTTCAGGTCACTGTCGTGGCAACGGGTGACAGTCCGCTTTGCATTGCGTTCGACAAATTCACATCACGCACCGAACGTTTTGTGGCCGGCTTCAGGCTGCGCCAAGCGGATTGGCTGTGGTGCTTCCCTTGATGATCTGAACCGCGGCGCAAGGAATATCATGCGCGATACACCGCGCGATCACGCCGAAACCGGACAAGGATTTGCCCTGTCCCGACCCGGCACGCTGGACCGCTCAGACGCCAAGATACATGTCTGTTATCTCTTCGGTCAGGTCTTTGGCCTTTCCCTGCCATGCGGTCTGCCCACGTTCGAGAATGACACAATGATCGGCCAGCGGCAGGATTTCGGAGAGGGTCTTGTCCACCATCAACAGCGAAAGCCCTTCGGATTTCAGCGATGCGATTGCGGACCATATTTCCTGACGAATGACCGGCGCTAGGCCCTCGGTCGCTTCATCCAGCAACAGCAGACGCGGATTGGTCATCAGGGCACGACCAATCGCAAGCATCTGTTGCTCGCCCCCCGACAGCGTTGCGGCAAGCTGATCTGCACGCTCCTGCAACCGCGGAAAAAATGCACGCACACGTGCAAGATCCCATGGACCCGGGCGCGCTGCGGCGATCAGGTTTTCGGTAACGCTGAGATTGGGAAAGCAGCGCCGCCCTTCCGGCACAAGGCCAAGGCCCAGACGTGCGGCGCGGAAAGCGGGTAGGGCGCTGATATCGCGCCCTCCGAAGCGGACCGCGCCACCGCGCAGCGGCAGCATCCGGCAGGTGGTGGCAATCGTGGTCGTCTTCCCCATGCCGTTGCGCCCCATGAGTGCCACTGCCTGACCTTCGCGCACTTCGAGATTGACACCGAAAAGGGCTTGAGAAGCGCCATAATAAACCTCCAGCGCCTCGAGTTCGAGCACGGCCGTCATGTTGCATCCTCGCCCAGATAGACAGCGCGGACCTGCGGGTTGGCGCGGATCTCAGCAGCTGTGCCGGTTGCGATGATCCGGCCATAGACCAGAACCGAAATACGGTCGGCAAGCTGGAACACTGCATCCATGTCATGCTCGATCAGCAGGATCGGGGCCTCGCGTTTCAACTCGCGCAGGAATCCAACCAGTCGGGCTGTACCTTCAGACCCGAGCCCGGCCATCGGTTCATCAAGCAAAAAACAACGTGGGGCCAGCGCAAGCGCCACGGCAATTTCCAGAAGTCGCCGCTCTCCGTGGCTGAGCGTTGCCGCCTCGACCGAGGCGCGCGGGCCAAGGCCCACCCGCCCAAGGATACTTCGCGCCCCATCGCGCAGCGCGCTGTCACGGTTGACAGGGCGCAGGAACCGGTAGCTGTGGCCCTGGCAGGCCTGAAGTGCCAGCATTACATTGCGCAGCGCGGAATAGTCCGGAATGAGCGATGAAACCTGAAAGCTGCGCCCCAGCCCCCGCCGCGCCCGCCGCGCAACTGACAGACCAGTGACATCCGTCCCGTCCAGCCAGACTGACCCCGAATCCGGCGTCAGCTTGCCAGAGACAAGACCCATCAGCGTTGATTTCCCGGCCCCGTTGGGGCCGATCAGTGCATGGATCTCGCCGGTATGAAGTGTAAGCGACACATCATCGGACGCCTTGAGCGCGCCAAAGCTCTTGGAGATGCTCTTCAGGCTCAGAACCGGCTCAGCCATTCTGTGCCCTCCCGGCGATAAGCCCGATAAGCCCACCGCGTGCGAAGAGCACCACTGCAAGCAACACGAGGCCCAACCATAATTTCCAATGCTCGGTCAACCCGCCGAAGAACACCTCGAACCCGACAAGAATAGCAGCACCTGCCACTGGGCCGAAAAGCCGCCCGACCCCCCCAAGGATGATGATGACGATCAATTCGCCTGACATTGTCCAGGCCATCATGGCGGGGCTGACGAAGCGCGTGAGATCGGCCATCATGGCCCCTGCAAGCCCGGTGATCATCCCCGACAGGATAAAGGCCACAAGCTTTATGCCGAACGGCGAGATGCCGATCGCTGCGGCGCGATCAGGGTTCTGGCGAATGGCCATCAACGCTGCCCCGAACCGGGCCGCGCGCAGGGTCGCGAACACCCCCAGTGTCAGGATCAGCACACCATAGGCCACAAGAAAAAGCTCCCACGGGCGTGCCGTGTTCAGCCCCGGAAACTGGTTGCGCATGAAGATCGGCAACCCGTCTTCACCGCCATAAGCCGGCCATGAGAGGGTGAAAAAGAACCCCATCTGCGCGAAGGCCAGTGTGATCATGATAAAGAAAATGCCCGAAGTGCGCAGCGAGAGCGCCCCGACAATCGCTGCTATCGCACCGGAGAAAAGCATGGCAATGGCCCAGATTGGCAGCATCTGGTTGGTTCCGGGCAAACCGAGAATGGGGGTGCCATGAAAGGCGTGATGTGCTGCAATGCCTGCGACATAGCCGCCGATCCCGAGATAGAGCGCATGGCCAAAGCTGACCATTCCGCCAAGCCCCAGCGCGATGTTCAGCCCGACGCCGGCAATGGCAAGGATCGCGATGCGGGTGGCCAGCGTGATGATGAAGGGCTCGCTGGCGATCCAGGCCCAAAACGGCACCATGAACAGTGCCGCTGCGAGCAGAGCATTGAGCAGCCATTCCTTGCGCAAGTTATCCATGAGCGGGAAACAGTCCTTTGGGGCGGAAAATCAGCACAAGCGCCATCAGCAGATAGATCAGCATCGACGCCAGCGCAGCGCCGATCCCCATGGCCTGAGATGTGTCCAGAAAGCTGGCGAATATGCGCGGCAGCAGGAAGCGTCCCATCGTGTCGATCACGCCGACCAGCAGCGCGCCCACCATCGCCCCCTTGATCGACCCGATTCCACCGATGACAATCACGACGAAGGCGAGGATCAGGACAGGTTCCCCCATCCCTACCTGCACTGACTGAATTGCCCCCACCAGCGCGCCGGCCAACCCTGCCAGTGCAGCACCAAGTGCGAAAACGATGGTGTAAAGCGCACGGATATTGACGCCCAGCGCAGCGATCATTTCGCGATCAGATTCACCTGCGCGGATCTGGATGCCAAGCCGCGTTCGTGCAATCAGCGCCCACAGGCCCAGCGCAACCGCCAGTCCAAAGCCGATCAGGGCCAGCCGGTAGCGCGAATATTCGACAATTCCCAGACTGACTGTGCCGCGCAGCATGTCGGGCACGTTCAAGTAGAGCGGGAACGGCCCGAAGATCATGCGCACCCCTTCCGAGAGGATGAGAATAAGGGCGAAAGTGGCCAGCACCTGGTCAAGATGGTCGCGGGTATAAAGCCTGCGTATCACCACCACCTCGATCAGTGCCCCGGCGGCTGCCGCGGCTGCGATCCCGCCGACAAGCCCCAGCCAGAAATTGCCTGTTGCCCCCGCGACCGCCGCGCAAAGAAACGCGCCGATCATGTACAGCGAGCCATGTGCGAGGTTGATCAGGCCCATCACCCCGAAAACGAGCGTCAGGCCTGCTGACATCAGAAACAGCATCAATCCGAATTGCACGCCATTCAGAAGCTGCTCTAGCACCAGTGCGAGAGACATGAGGTTCCTTTACAGGCTGTGGGCATACGCCCAGTCAATGCCGGGGCTGCGGTGATGCGCTTACATCGCGCAGTTTTCACCATGCACGTCGCGGTGTTCCTCAAAGGCAGTGCCGATGATGCGGTTTGTCAGAACGCCATCAACCTCGACCACTTCGCGGACATAGACCGTCTGGATCGGGTGCTGGTTGGGCGCAAAGGCAAACGAGCCGCGTACCGAGTCGAACTCTGCCGCGCGCAGCGCCTCGCGGAAAGCGTCCTTGTCAGACACATCGGCGCTGGCCATCGCAGACAGGATCAGATTGGCGGTATCGAACCCCTGGCTTGCATAGAGTGAGGGCAGACGTCCATAGGCCACCTCGAAGGCAGAAACAAAGGCGGCGTTGGCCGGATTGTCCAGATCGGGCGACCATTGGCTTGTATTTATCACCCCTAGTGCCGCAGATCCCATCGCAGGCAGCACATCCTGATCAAAGCTG
>SKWJ01000228.1 GCA_007128995.1 Paracoccaceae bacterium | reverse complement strand
CGCGGGTGTGAAACAACTTGTGACCCAGGCGCTTGCGCTGATCTCGGCAGGCGGCGATGAAAAGAGTGACAAGAAAAAAACAACGGACACGCCCGACACGGCCAAGTCGGGGAAAGACAAGTCTGAAAAGGCAGACAAAGCCGATGACGGGGCGTCCGGACAGGGAACCGACAAGGGCGATGGATCGGATCAGAAGGACCGCTTCGGCGATCTGGAGCCCTTCCCCGTTGAGGCGATCGACACTGTCCAGGATGGGGCTGGCCAGTCTGTTGCCGTGATGAACTCGCTACGGGCCAACAACCGGACGCTTGCCAAATACCTGCATGAAAAGGCCCAGCTCAGTGCAGCGTTGACTGTCTGTCAGGCCATTCGGATGCAAGGTCAAAGCTTTGGCCAAACTGTCAAGGCAGCGCATGACGCGCTTTCAGAATTGTCTGCCACGCTCAATGACATGGCGGACCGTTACGCTGAACTTGGCGTGGCGTTTTCCAAGACTACGGACACTGCGCCCGAATATCCGGCACTGATGCAGCATGTCCGTGATGCCGGCAAAGACTGGGCGCGCATCCACCGCGACCTTGTCGATATCGAGAGTGACTTTGCAGGGCTCTTTACCTTGTTCCCGCCGGCGGACTGACCGGCCATCCCACCCGCTCAAGACAGGAGAAACGACTATGCTCGACTCAACTCAACAGCATTTGACCACATCCGCAACAGATCTGAGAAGCAACCTGAAGGTCACTGGAAGCCAGGCCATGGTGCTTCAGGGCCATGCCAACCTTATTGGCCAGCAAGCTACGCTGGACCTTTCCGGCTTTGACGGGCTCAAGGGGTATCAGACCAATATCAACGATACCATCGGATCCGCCAAGACCCACGCCAATACCTATATCCAGATCATCTTGCCCAAGATGATCGGCACGAGCACGAATATCGATCGCTATTTCAACCTGCAAAACGCGCTTGCTCAGGCGATCCAGCCAGATACGCCCGTTTTGCAGGCCGCGCGGCTGATCGGCGCGGTACAAGACCAGGCCTCGCAATTCCGCGACGATGCCCGCGATGTAGCCGGTCGGTTGCATGTCCTGAATGTCAATCTCAACACCGATGCCGCAAGCTTCAAGGCCTATGTGAATGACATGAACGCAGCCGTGAACGGAGATAATGGCGTGCTCGACTCGATCGACAAGCAGATCGGAACGCTAGACAAGCAGATTGCCGGCGCATCGGCCGGGATTGCATTGGGAGGGCTTGCGGTTCTGGGCGGGGGCCTGATGATCGCCACAGGGGCGATCGCCGAGCTGATCACGGCAGGGACCTCGACTGCACTGGTCATTGCCGGTGTCGGGGTTGCTGCGGCCGGTGTCGCCTCGGTCACTGCGGCTGGTATCACGCTCGCACATGCGCTGGATGCCAAGGGGGATCTGTTGTCCAAGAAGGCCCGACTGAAGTCCGAAGTCGCCTATGCGCTCAGCATCAAGGGTAATTTCAGCGCGATTGCGACAAGCTGCAGCGATGGTGCCAAGGCCGCTGGTGACATGGCCAATTCCTGGGATCTGATGCATGACCATCTGGGCAACCTGATCAGCAGTCTGGAAAGCGGCAAGACAAGCGTTGGCGCGTTGCGCACTCTTTTCCTGACCGCAGCGCAGGGCGATGTGAAGAATGTTCTCGCCGACAATGCCCTGATCCAGAAACAGCTTTCCGGGGTTTCGGTGGTTGATACAGGGTCCAAACCTGGCAGTCTGGTCAAGGAAATCCACTCGGTCATGAAACTTGCCGCGTGAGCGGGCGACCTGAAAATACAGGCAGGGCTGGGTTTGGACCAGCCCTGCATGTCCCCAAACCCTCTTGCCAGATATGGAGTGAGCCATGCTGTCCTTAGCCATACAGAACACCCAATCCATCGCCCATAGTGTCGCAGCCTTTCAGGGCGGCTCAGGGCCGATCGCCGTGTGTGTGACACATGCCAGCAGCTTTGAGCAGAGCGAAATCCCGGAACTCAGCGACTGGCAGGCAGCCGCCGCAGCCTTTGCAGCCGAAGCCGAAACAAGTGCTGGTGACATGTGCGACAAACTGAAATCCGGGGCGGATCCGAAAGACTTCGTTACACAACTGGAAGCCATGAACGCGAAGCTTGATGATCTGTGCTTTCAGATCACCAATGTGGACACGCACATGGCCGGGTTCCGGACCATGTTCAACACGGATGTCGCAAGCCTGTCGCAATACGCAGCACAACTGTCTGGCGACATGCAGAAATATCAATCCATGCAGCAGCATTATGAGACCGAGGCTGCCCATATCCAAAAACGCATAGACGTCATCAATGGCATTTCGTTTGGCCTGCCGATTGTCAAGCTGGCGTCCGAGCTTGCAAGCCTTATCCAGAAGGGCAAAACCACCGAGGCCATGCTGTCCGACACGCGTCAGAAAGTGGCGCAATTCAGATCACAAATGGCCAATGCTGCGCATGCCCAGTCACTTGCGCATCAGCTTGGCGACACGATCGGAAAACTTGGGGCGGCAGTGCAGGATGCGCGCAATGCCGTCAATATTGCCGAGGGCAAGCTGAAGAATGACAAGGATTTCGTCAGTGGCGCTGGCACCGAGGATGCAGTTCTCTATATCAACGCGCTCAAGGCATCGCTGGGGCAGCTACGCCAGATCACAGCCTGAGGTGCTTGCGCGCGCCATCGTCACCACATGCCAAAGTCGTCCGTCACGCAACCCGGAGCGTATAAACCGACACGCGAACAGCCCATGAAGCAGGTCATCCCCCCGCATGCGCCCAATTCTGCGCAGGTTCACGTGCAAATTCAGACCCTGAAACACAGGGAATGTCGGCCTTATCCACGCAACCCTCTCTGAACCGGCTGAAAGATCGCGCTTGTTCAACCCGGATCGAGCGGCACGCCCTCGGGCATCAGAGCCTCAGGTTGCAGAAGGTGTATCTTGCTGCGCCCGGTCTTGAGAATACCTTGCCGCGCCAGCGCGGACAGCCCGCGGCTGACGGCCTCGCGATTCGCGCCGATGGAGTTGGCAATCTCGGCATGGGTCGGAGCAGGGTCAATCAGCCCGCCGCGGTGCAGGCATCGTGACTCCAGCGCGATCCGCGCAAGGAAAAGCCGCAACCTGCCCTCGACTGGCTGTGTCTGGATTTCGCTCGCACGCCGCGTCAATTGGCGCACAAGCGCACATAGGTTTGCAAACACACGGTCACGCACCATCGGCACGCGATCCACCAGAAGCTTGAACCCGGCCTGATCCAACCGCAACAATTCGCACTCGGTCTGCGCATAAACCGAGGTCGAGCGTGCCTTGCCATCGAGCGCTGCAACCTCTCCCAGATGGCTGCCTGCCATGATCCGGCTGAACACGATCTCGCGGCCATCGAAGGTCCAGTGGACAGCCAGAAGCCGCCCTGACAGCACGAAAAAGACATCCCGTCCCGGATCATCGAGCGAGACAACACATTGCCCTTGCGACACTCTGACTGGAATGAACCTTAGTTTAAGCCGTTCTATATCCATTTCCGTGACACCCCGCAGCAATGGTATGCCCGGAAAGGCACTGTCGTCGAACATCGGCCACCTCTCACTGCACAATGGGGCCAGCCCGAAGACAAGGCATCTCAGGTCAGCCCCCTAGATGGCAAATCATACCAGAGCTTTGGCCCACGACAAGGGCAGCACACGTTATGCGGTAGCGCGTTTGCGCTGATGCCGATCAAATGTCGATATCCCGGACAAGCCTTTTCGGTAGCTTTCCCTGTTGTCCGAGCACCGCATCACGGATCGTTGCAAAGGCGCCCTGATGGATCTTGCCTTTCTGCGACATGGCGAAGGACCGCGATCATAGCCGAAAACCTTGCGCGTATCCTTCGGGCGCGCTGCCTTCGGATTGAGCAGAAAAACCTGTCATCTCTGTGCGTTGGCGCACAGAGATGGCGATTCTGGTCTGATAGCCTCTTCATCGGGTACAAGCGTTCCAGTGTGCGATTTCCCTCAGCCGTCACAGGTTGCCGCAATCAGAAACACTGGGCCCAGCCATGGCGCAATTCGGATTCGCGGTGATGCTCTCTCTGCAACGCAATCATCTGGGGGAATTCGTATCGCCAAGACGAGCGCTTGCAACCTTCTGGCGAAGACCCATGCCACAAGCCGCGACCGGATCGAGGCGCGGAGCGACGAACGCAGACAAGGAGAAAAGGCGATGCAGGATTACAGCGCTTCGGATCAATTCCTGTTTCTGGTCGCAGTTGCCGGTATTGCGGTCTTTATGGCCATACGTCCATCGCTCGCGCCAAGTGGGGTCGCCGACCGAACAGATTCTCCTGGTCTGGACAGACCGGCTCAAGCCAGTGATGTCGTCGCAGCAAGCAGCGGCGGGCCGCTGCAGGGCATTGATGTCTCACATTACCAGGGCGAGGTGGACTGGGCACGCGTGGCCGCCTCTGGCATGTCTTTCACCTTTATCAAGGCCACTGAGGGGCTGCGCTATGTCGACCCGCGCTTCGACGTCAACCAGCGCGGGGCAAAGGCTGCCGGGCTGCTGGCAGGGGCCTATCATTTCTTTCACCCTTCAGTTGACCCTGTCGCACAAGCCGAGCATTTCCTTGCCACGGCCCCGGTCGGTCGCGGCTGGCTTCCTGCCGTGCTCGACCTTGAGAAGCCGCCAGAACGTGGCGACCAGATCAATGTCGCCAAAGCCGCACGAATGTGGCTCGACCATGTGGAACAGGCGACGGGCTGTCGACCATTGGTCTATACCAACCGTTCATTCTGGCAGACGCATCTGGACAACGCATTGGCAGAATTTCCCTTGTGGTATGCCCAATATGCCAATCAGCCGGATCCACCCGAAAACGCCCCGGACTGGAGCTTCTGGCAACACAGCCAGCGCGGACAGGTTCCCGGTGTCGATGGCGCCGTGGATCTGAACCTTTTTGGCGGCGACTCCGATCAACTTGCGGCCTTGCTCTGTGGGGATGCACAATGACTGTCTTGACCGATAATATCCGTCTGATCCTGCGGCTTGGGCTGGCCATGGCCCTGATCGCGATCGTCGTTGTCTTGCAGAACGAGACAGCGCGCGACTGGGGCGCTGCACTGATCTCGAACCAGATCGAGGCAGAGAATGCGGCCTATCTTGACGTCGCGCGTGAAGCCGCGTTGCATGACATGATCGTGCTGGCCGAGGTGCTCGCGGTGCTTGAAATCGTTGAAAGCGCATCGATCGGGTTCGAGTTCTTTGTGTCAGCGGAAATCGGCGCTGGAAAAGGGATCTCGCCGCTGACGCGCGCAGTCGAATGGGGGCTGCTTGGCGCGGGGATTGGTGTGCTGCTCTATGAAGCGATAGCGCTCGCTCTGATCGCTGCGTCGGCCGTCGCGCCGATCTTGTTTCAGTTGATGCTGCTGAGCACGGCACTGGCGCTTCTGGCCGCGCCTTTGCATAAAAACCATATCCTGCGCAGTCTTCTTGGCATCGCAGCACGGGTGACGACGCTTGCATTTCTGACGGTGTTTCTGCTGCTGCCCTATAGTGTCAACATTGCCGGAAGTCTGGCTGCGTTGATCCCCCTCGAGAGCTATCAGCCGCATGACAACGCGCCTGATAATCTGCATGCGCATCTCGTCGCGGACTCAGAAGGCCCGCCGGGCTTTGACACCTGGACCAGCCGTGACGTGGCCCAGCGGTTCTACGCGTCAATCTCGTCCAATCTCAGGCATTCCGTAAGCCAGATCAAGATCTATGCCATCAAGTCGCTGGCCATGGATATGCTCATCGGGCTTGTTTTGCCGCTTCTCCTGCTGACCCTCGGCCTCCGGCTTCTGCGCCGCGTGATGCGTGACGCCGATGCCCACTTGCGCAAACCGCACAGGCAACGTCTCTCTCCTTGATCCACGCTTTAAAAACCGATATCCCTGAGGACCATTGTATACGTTTTCAGAAGGTTGGGATGTCAGGCCGGAACCGGGTGAATTTGCCAAGCCTTGCTGTCCGCGCGCGCGACAGCGCGATCCTTGTGATTTCGCAAGTATGGCCTGGCGAAGATTTTGCGTCCGTTGAAGCGAAAGTAGACCGCCAACCCTTGCGCATTCAGGCCGAGGTCACGCTGAGTGTTCTGGGCTACCTGTTTTTGTTGGCATTGTTTGCAGGGCAGTTTGGCCCGCTTGGGCTGATGCTGTATTTTGCAGCAGTGCTTATCACGATCCGGTGAGTTGACCTTTCCAGATAGCGCTGCGCGCTGTGAAGCTGCCCGGATCATTGATGAAATCAGCGTCAACAGCGTCTGATCGACGCATGCCTGATTATCGGTATGCGACTGTATCCAATTGATAATATTGTATTTTTATGAGAACCAACTAATCCGATGCCGCATTGACAGCGTAACGCTACCAGTTAACCAATGGAGGCTGACAATGGATCTTGCACTTGGATTTCTGACTTTTGGCACAATGGGCTTTGTGATGGTGTTCGGGTATCTGCAATCGCGCGCCATGGAAGAACGCATGAAACGCGGTGGGCCGAAATCCAGCCTGTCGCGGGATGGTGCCGCGGAACGGCTGGCCGCAATTCGCGCATCGGAAAACACCAACCAGTCGTAATATAGTCGGGGCGTGCGTGTGTGATCAAACCATCGTGACGCCCCGATTGCCATCTGTCGTTGCTTGCGCTGATGGGTATGACAGATTTAAACCAGCACCTCAGCTGATATCTTATCTGCGTTAAAGCGAAGATGCAGCGCGGCCTGCACGCTTTGCGATGCTAGCTGCCCGAACAATGCGCGCCGCCCGGTGCCTGGCCAGAGCCGAGCGCGAAAGCTGATGGCGCGGAAAAGAGATCTGGCGGTGTGCTTGTGGCAAGATCAACTGCGAGGATCAACGCAACACTCAGGAGCGCCAGATACCCAACCACTGGACGAGAGACACGCGCGCTCATGCCACCGCCCCCCGCAATGCGACAGGGCGCAAGACCCATGCCCGCAGCCTGATGCCAAGGATTGAGCCAGCAAAGGCTGCCACCATCCACACCCAGCCATGCACCGAGCCTGTTGAAATGCCGCTGAAAAACGCGCCCACATTGCAGCCAAAGGCCATCCGCGCTGAATAGCCCAGCACCAGCGCCGCCAGCACGACCCCACCGTAAGAGCCAAGTGTCAGGGCTTGCGTCTGTGCGCCGGGCTGTGCGCGCCAGCGCATCACGGCAAAGGCGCCGATCAAGAGCCCGATATTCGTCAGCGACGTGACATCTGTCAGAACCGAAGAGGCCAGCCGCTCGGCATTGCCCGGTGCCGCCCAGAACGCGCTGTGTGCCAGATCTGCGCCCCCTGCCTGTGCAAGTTTCGCCCCCCAAAGCCCAAGACCATAGACAATGCCCCAAGGCTGCCCTGCAATCACAAGATTGGCCAGCGCCAGCAGGGCAATCAATGCGGCGGCGATCCACAGCCGCCCTGGCGGCATGCGTTTGCCGGGCGCCGCGTACAGAAATGTCAGCGCCCCCACCAGCCCAAGCCCGGCCAATGTGACCACCAGCCCCAGATTTGCACCGAAAAGGCCTTGTACTGACACTGTAGGCAAGCTGCCCAGACCAACCCACCAACCCAGATGCAAAGTGCCCGCAAAGCTGCCTGCGATAAAGCCAAAGAGGGCAAGCAGCCCGACCAGATTTCCGCT
>SKWJ01000205.1 GCA_007128995.1 Paracoccaceae bacterium | reverse complement strand
GACAGGGAAAACAGACCCGAGCCTACCTCGACGCCCTGCGCTGTGATTGGCTCGAAAGGAAGCGATCGCAAGGTAATCACATCGCCTCGGGCCTCATCAAAACCGACAGCGGAGGCAACAAGATCGCGCAACGCCTCCATTTCCTCGGCTGGGCGCGGAGACCAGATATCCTGCCCTTCAGGCCCTGTGCTGCGGATACCGTCAATCAGGACCGCAACCGTAATGCGCCTGATCGCGCCTGGCTGGCGTTCAAGCTCTCTGCGTGTTTCCGAGACTTCGAAATTCGTCCGTTGACGGCTCTGATTCTCGCGCGATTGCGCACTCCCGTCAGCATCAGCGGCATCACCATCGGGCAGATTGCTGGCAACCGTCACACCCATGCGGCGCGTATCGGTGCTGTTGGCTGTGCTTTCTTCAATCTCGCTGCTGATGGCAACACGGGTTTCCGGATCAAGGCGACGCTCGTGAATGACCTCGCGATCCGTGACCGTTTCAAGACTGAGCTCCACCACGGCACGCCCATGTCCGACATGCGCATCCAGCAAACGCTCCACATTGCGACGCAATTCCTGTGCGCGATCAGCCGCATGCGCCGTGCCGGACGGGTCATCCTCGGGGCCGTAGACAAGGCCCCCCGCTCCATCGATGACAGACACATGTTCGGGCGTCATGCCAGCAACCGCTGATGCCACAAGAAACCGGATTGAGCGCGCCTGCGCAGCCGAAAGGGCCGCGCCGCTTGTGGTCACTGTTACCGATGCTGTGGGCGCGACATCGCGTCGGAAAGGCGTCGTGCTGGCCGGGGCGATATGGACGCGTGCGGTCCGGATATGCGGGCTTGCAACAATCGTCCGGGCCAGTTCACCCTCCTTTGCGCGCCAATAGGCAGCGTCGAACATCTGCGATGTCGTCCCGAACCCCGACAGCGATTCGAGCAACTCATACCCCGAGGAAGAATTGGTTGGCAGACCGCTGGCGGCCAGCATCAGCCGCGTCTCATCACGAATATCGGATGGCACAAATATGCTGTCCCCCCGGATATCATAGCGCAGGTTGCGCGCTTCCAGCGCCTGGATGACTTCGCCTGCGGCCGCATCTTCAAGCCCCGAATACAGCAATGCCATACTCGGAGAGGCTGCCATCTTTCCCAGCGCGAACAGCGCTGCAAACATGGCGATACTGAGCGCCGCTGCCAGAATACGCTGTCTGGTGTTCAAGGCATTCCAAACAGACTGAAGCTGTTGCACTGCGAATCTCCCTTTTCAGGCTTCTGCCGATAATCGGGTTATCGCGGCTATCGTTTAAGAATTGGTTAGTCACCTTGTGGCAGAAAAGAACGCAAGAAGCTCAGGTAGGCCCGATGTCAAATATCTCAGACACACCCCCTCATCCCACGGCCGAAAAAAGCGGCAAAGGGATTCTCAAACCCTTGCTTGCGGGATTGGCTGGCGCGATTCTGTTGGGGGGTGCCAGCTTCTACACAGTGTTTTCAGGTCTGGTGCCAACAACCGGATCACTCTTTCAGAGATCGCCCGGGACCGAGGCGCAGCTCGCCTTCGTACCGATAGAGGTGATCACCATCTCGCTTCCTCCTCAGAGCGGTGCCCGGCTGGTCCGGATCTCGGGTCAGATCGAGGTCGCTCCAGAGTCGCACACTGCGATGATGCAGTTTCAGCCAAGATTCGTGGATGTGATCATCACCTATCTGCATGCGGTCGAGATCGCGGATCTGCGGCAACCGGCGGCGCTGATCCATCTGCGTGCACAGCTCTTGCGCAGACTGCAGGTCATCGCCGGCGGGGAGCATGTCAGAGACTTCCTCATAACTGAATTTCTGCTTGATTAGAGGTATATATGGCGATCTTTTTTGATTTGATGATTGGGCTGGGGGCGTTTCTTGCGGCTGCCTATTGCATGTTGCTGTCACGCAGGCTGCGCAGCCTGACCAGGCTTGACGGCGATGTCGGCAAGGCAATCGCCGTCCTGTCGCAGCAGGTAGACGCTCTGACAAGTGCGCTCAAGGCGGCAGAGCTTTCCAATACACGGGCAGGCAAAAGTCTCTCAGATCAGATCGCGCATGCCGAAGCAACGGCGCGGCAACTCGAACTGCTGCTCGCGGTACACCGATCTCCAGAGGGGCAGCGGACTCCGCAGGCAGCTTCTGCGCAAAGCGCAGGATTCGAGGCGCCAATTTCAGCCGATGACGGGGACCGCTTTTCTCCACTCACTCGAACCTCCCCGCCCAGTCGGACCGAAGCACGCCATCGGGTCCTGCGGCAACGCGAACCTCTCGGGCAGAACCGATGACAGTGCCCAGGCGTCCATCTGGACGCAGCTCCTCGGTTCTGCTTGTGCTGACCGTGATGTTCTTCGTGACAGGTTTGTCGCGTATGGGAATGGGAGTCGCGGAGGTGCTCGCGCAAGAAACACCACCGCAGCCAATCGAAGATCCGCATCCCGATCTCGAGGCAGAGCCAGATCCCGGTGATCTCTTTGCTGCCCTTCAGTCGCGGGCCGCAAAACTCGCAGAACAGGAACAGCAACTCGATGCGCGCGCGCGTGCACTTCGCGAGACGGAGCGTGAGCTGCAAGAGCAACTGCAGCGCCTTGCTCAGGCAGAAGCAGATCTCGCCGCAACCCTGCGCTTGACGGAGAGTGCTGCGGAAGACGATTTACGCCACCTCACGACTGTTTTCGAAGCCATGAAACCCGCCCACTCAGCCGAGCTGTTTGCCCAAATGGATGTCGAATTCGCAGCTGGCTTCATTTCCAGATTGCGCCCCGAAATCGCTGGCGAAGTGCTGTCGGGACTGGACCCGCTTGTCGCGTATGGCATCAGCGCCGTCCTAGCCGGTCGCCATGCGCGCACACCGAGGAACTGATCACAAACTGCCATGTTCAGGAATCGGCACGCTGCCGGCAATGCCCTGACGAACCCATACCCTTCGCAGTCTGCACAGAGTTTGCGAAACCGCTCATAGGATGAGAATGAGGTAAGCCGTGTTTGCAATCGTAGGAATTGTAGTCGTTATTGTCATGGTGTTCGGCGGCTATCTCGGGTCCGGGGGAACGATGGGGATCATCCTGAAGGCCCTGCCTTTCGAGATGGTCATGATCGGAGGAGCCGCGATTGGCGGTTTCATACTCGGAAATGATTCGGGCACCGTCAAATCGTCCGGGCGCGACATCATCCGCGTGTTCAAGGGTGCCTATTGGACCCCACAGGATTATCGCGATCTGTTATGTCTACTGTTCGAGCTGATCTGGCTCTCGCGGCAGAACCCTGTCGCGGTTGAGGAGCATGTCGAATCTCCCTCAACCTCGTCGATCTTCGCCAGATATCCGAAAATACAGGCAGAGCACGAAGCGATTGAGCTGATTGCCGACACCTTGCGCGCGGCATCCATGAATTATGACGATCCGCATCAAGTCGAGGAGATGCTCGACAAGCGCCTTGAAGCACGCAAGCATCATGCTCTGCACACAAGTCATGCCGTGCAGGTTGTCGCAGATGCGCTTCCCGCCCTCGGGATCGTTGCCGCGGTGCTGGGAATCATCAAGACGATGGGCGCCATAGACGAGCCGCCATCAGTGCTTGGCGCGATGATCGGCGGTGCTCTGACCGGCACGTTTCTTGGGGTATTTCTGGCTTATTGCTTCGTTGGGCCCATAGCCGGGCGCATGCGCATGATCACCGAAGAAGATGACCACTTCTACCAACTGATCCGCGAAGTCCTGATCGCCAATCTTCACGCGCATCCTGCAAATATCTGTATCGAGGTCGGCCGTCAGAACACACCGCATTCCTGCCGCCCAGAGTTCAACGATCTTGAAACTGCGCTGCGCGAACTCAAGAAAAACGCGGCATAAGGAAGATCCATGCGGCCCAGTTATCTCATTTTCGGACTCTCGTTGATCTTCGGAAATTCCGCAGCGGCGCAAACGACAACAGTGCCGGTGCGCGGTGGCGAACATGAAGATTTCACAAGACTGGTCATCCCGATGCCCGAGGCGAATACGTGGCGTGTCACGACAAACACACAGGAAGCCCGCCTCGTGGTGGGCGGGCCACCCGTTGTGTTCGATCTGACACAGACATTCGCCCGCATTCCCAGAACCCGCCTGCAATCAGTTGTGGCCGACGCGGAGGGACTGGTTCTGCAACTGGGATGCGCATGCGATGTACGGGCCGCAGAAGACATCCCGGAATATCTGGTCATCGATATTGTCGGCACAAGCGTTGCCCCCGTACCGGACAGGCCGTCAGTCTTGCGCCCGCGCCAGCGCCCTGCCGCAGAAACACAACAGGCCATTGTCGCACCCACAACATCTGTGCGCGCCGGTGCCAAGCTCGCGCTTCTGCTGAAGCAGGGCGAACACACGCACTCCGACAATCACTCCATGCTCATTGCTCAGATGTTCGATACAAACACACCAAGCCACACGCACCTACAGGGCCAGACAGACAGCAGCGCGGACATGCGCACCCAGATTGAACGCGAGTTGGGACAGGCGCTTGCGCGCTCTGTCGGAGAGGGGCTGCTGAAAGCAGCGGATCAGCCGCCCTCTCCCCCCCCCTCACGAAGTGCTTCGGTGAACCACGCGCAGATACCAGCGTCACTGGTCGCGCATCTCTCAGTGACAGGCGGGGGCCTGGACTGGAGCCCGGAAGCGACCGTTCACGCCGACAAGGCCGGATGTCTGGGCACCGGCTTACTCGATGTTTCCACTTGGCCACTTGATCAGCAGGACGCCGGGGCCGGGGGCCTGTTGGGTGAGCTATTCACCGACACCAATGCCATCCGCGAATCCCGTGCGGTTGATCTTGCCAAGAGGTTTCTCGCCGATGGGTTCGGTGTAGAGGGACGCATGGTGTTGTCACTTCTTGACCCTGAAGACGCGCAGATCGCGCTGCTCCGGGCGATGAGCTATTTGATCGATCTCGCATCCCTGCCTTCCGAAAACCCGTTCCTGCCCCATAGCTCCTGCGCAGACGGCGCAAGTCTCTGGGTCTTCCTCAGCCTGCCTGACTCCAGTCTGCCGGAAGATTTTCGGTTCAGCGATCTGGTTCAGCGTGTCACTTCGCTTCCGCAACCGCTGCGCCTGCATTTGGGGCCGGTAATTATCGACCGGCTTGTCGGTTTGGGGCGCCAGGAAGAGGCGGAGCAGATCCGCAGCGCTCTTGATCGAGTCGCGCAGGCCAAAACCCCAAGCCTGCAACTGGCCCGCACGCAGCTTGACCTGCTCGCTGCAGCGCCTGAACACGTATCCGAGATCGAAACAAGGCTTTCGCCAGATATGTCCGATGAGGCGTTGTTGTTCTTGCTGACGCGCCGCGACACAGAAGACGCGACAACAGATCCGCATCTGCTCGACCTTGCGCAATCGCGCCTGCTGGCCCTGCGGGCGAGCCCGACAGGGCAAGAGCTTGCGCGGTTGACAGTGCGTGCATTGGCAAGAAATCTTGCTTTCGCAGAGGCGTTTGAGCTTCTTGAAGGGCGCCAGAGCGCTCTGCCTTCAGAGACCATTGCCCGGATGAGGGTGGAATTGCTCGACAGGCTGACCCGTGACAGCAGCGATAGTGACTTTGTGCTGCTGGTCTTTCAGCAGGCCCCGTGGGACGTCGAGACTTTGCCCTGGCAGACACGGCATGCCCTTGCCCAGCGCCTAGAAGCGCTTGGTTTTGACCGCCAGGCCATTCGTTTGAGGCACGCGCGGAGCGCGGAACCATCCGCACTGCAACGCCCTGCGGAGGAGGAGAAAGACAGCCCGGAGGAGACGGGCCCCGAGATGGCACCATCCGCTCTCGCCCCCGATGATCCAGACCTTTTACGGGCGCGCGACGCGGTCTCTTCGCTTCGCGAAGCGACCGACAGCACAGACCCCTCTGAAAGCGCCGCAACGCCAGACGTCGCGATACCCGCGCCTGACACGATACGTTCACAAGCGTCGCGTGTTGAGACTGAGCGCCCGGCAGAAAACGAACGTGAAGCGGTGGGTCTGCTCGCTCAGGGTCGCGCCGTACTTGAAGACAGCTCTGCCTTGCGCAACCGGCTTGAGGCACTTCTTGCCGAAAACAGTGTCTCCCCCTGACCCAGATGGCAGGATCAACCTGTCAGCTCGGTTGCCACCCCTCTGGCGGAGGACGCAACGGATGATCCGCTGTGCGCTTGCTGGCCACCGGGATGCGCGCTAACCTGAACACATGACGCGTGGCATCTTCCATCATCTCTTCCCCAGCACCTTTTATGGAAGAGCCGTTCTGATTCTCATTATTCCGATCATCGTCATCCAGATCGTCCTCTCGGTTGTTTTCATTCAGCGCCATTACGAACGGGCAACGGCGCAGATGACCACAAATATCTTGCGTGATATTCGTTTTCTGACCCAACGCCTTGATGCCGCGGCCGACCCGTTGCGCGAGGCCGCAGCCCTGTCCGACCTGATCGAGTTGCTTGAATTCGACATCCGGCTTCCGGGAAGGGCAGCATCGCCGCCCGCTGCGTCCGTGATCGGGCAGGCTGACCTTGCGGGCCGCGAAATCCTGCGGGTCCTAGAATCCGAACTTTCGACCTTTGTGGCCGCAGATCTCGTAAACCTTCGCGGAATGGTCCAGATCTGGGTTAACAGCCGCCACGGCGCAATTGAATTGCGCCTCTCGCGTCGGCTGGTCACAGTGTCAAACCCGCACCAGTTGCTGGTCATCGTGTTCCTTGCCTCAGCTTTGATGACGTTTATCGCCTTCCAGTTCCTGCGACTGCAGATCCGGCCGATCCGCCGCCTTGGCGCGGCAGCGGAAGCTTATGGTCGCGGCGAGCGCGTTGCGCTTCGCGCCTCGGGGGCGCGCGAAGTCAGGGCTGCTGCAGCAGCGTTTTTGGATATGCGCGACAGGATCGAACGCCAGCGCGCGCAACAGCGGGTCATGCTGTCGGGCGTGAGCCACGATATGCGCACACCGCTGACGCGGATGCGCCTCATCCTGTCGATGATGCCAGAAGAAGAAGACCGCGCGGCGCTGGAAACGGAAATCGGAGATCTGGAGCACAAGCTGGAACGATTTCTTGACTACACACGCGGCCAGATTGCCGAAGATCGGGAATCGACAGACCCGCAGGCCTTGCTTCGGGATCTGGTCGAGCGGTACCGCAGCGCTGGTGTAACGCTGGCCTATGACGATTCTGAACCATCTGTGATGGTTTCTCTCGGCCGCGACACGATTGCACGCGCCCTCGACAACCTGATCAGCAATGCGCTGAGACATGGCCAACGGGTTTCAGTTGCCCTGTCAAGCAGTCCGACCGAGATCGTGTATTCTGTAGAAGATGACGGGCCGGGCATACCGGTCACGCAACGCAGCCACGCCTGCGAACCGTTCGTGCGGCTGGATGAGGCGCGCAATTCCGAGAAGGGGGGCCTGGGTCTGGGCCTTGCAATCGCCGCAGACGCGGCCCGCGCCCATGGCGGCACGCTGGTCCTTGAGGACAGCCCGTCGCTTGGGGGATTGCGCGCAGTGTTGCGCGTGCCCCGCCGTCACAGGGAATAAAGTGCTGTGAATTTGGCTTCGAGATAGTCCATCAGCGGGGTCTCATCCGGTTCAAACCCACAGGCATGGCGGATGGTGTCACGCGGTCCGCGCAGTGCCCCGTGCTGCTGCACTCTGGTTTTCAACCATTGTGTCGCAGATG
>SKWJ01000535.1 GCA_007128995.1 Paracoccaceae bacterium | reverse complement strand
GTGCGCTGCGAACCCTGCATCGCCTTCCATGTCGAGGCGCTGGCCAAGTCAGGCGCGACCCGCGAGGAACTGAGCGACGTGCTGGCCATGGCCATCCAGATGGGCGGCGGCCCGGCGGTGATGTATGCCGCAAAGGCACTCGACTGCTGGGACCAACTGGCCGCAGCCTAGCTGATTGCAAAAGCAGCTACGCCGCGCGCCAGGTGAACCGGCGCGCAGAAGGCTGTTGCCTCAGACATGTCCAAGACCAAGCAAGGCGCTGCTCAGTATCCGATAGCGCAGCCATCCTTGCGCGGGTCAGATGCCCCCTCAAGCACGCCTGCGTCATGCATCAGAATCGCCTGCGCCCCGCCAATCGGCGTTTCGGCGCGCTGTACCTTATGTCCAAGCCCTTCGAGCGCCGAAAGCGTGGTATCCGGATACGCCTGCTCCAATGTGACGACGCCCTGTTCGGCAAATAAGCGCGGACTGTCGATTGCAGTTTGCAGATCCATCCCGTGATCCAGAATATTGGTGACAAACCGCGCGTGCCCGGCAGGTTGATATGCCCCGCCCATGACACCGAAGGGAAGGATGACACGGCCATTCTTGCGCAACATTGCCGGGATGATGGTATGCATCGGCCGCTTGCCGCCATTCAGTTCATTCGGATGACCTTCGGTCAGGTTGAACCCCGCCCCGCGATTCTGGAACAGAAGTCCGAAGCGCTGCGAGGCTAGCCCCGACCCAAACCCGTGAAACAGGGAATAGATCAGCGACACGGCCATTCCGGTGCTGTCGACCACAGTCAGATAGACAGTATCCCGGTGGACCTCTTCGCTCAGCGCTGTGGGATCAGAACAGACACGCCCTGGATAGATAAGCGCGGCCAGTTTTGCAGCGGAGTCGGGGGCAAGCATGTGATCGAGCCGTCGCGTATGGTCGGGGTCTGCCAGAAACCTGTTGCGCGCATCATAGGCAAGCTTGCTGGCTTCAATCTCGAGATGGGCGCGCGCGGCTCCAAGCGGGTCCAGCGCTGCGAGGTCGAAATGGGACAGGATGTTCAGCATCAGATTGGCCGTCGCCCCCTGTCCGTTCGGGGCATGTTCCACCAGTTCATGGCCCTTGTAGAGGCTTGAGACAGGGTCGGAATACGTGCATCGCGTCGCGGCCAGATCATCCAGACTGTGGCACCCGCCGAGCGCGTTCAGACTGTCGATAAGATCTTCGGCCACCTCGCCTTCATAAAACCCTGCACGCCCCTCAGCGGCGATCCTGCGCAACACTTCGGCCTGCCCTGGCGCACGAAACAACGTCCCTGTCTGCGGAACCTGCCCTGCAATCAGGTAGAAATCCCGGGCGACACCTTGCAGATGGGTAATGCGCGCCCAATCCGCGCTAGAACGTGGCCCGACAGGAACACCCTTTTCTGCATAGCCGATCGCAGGCGCAAGGATGTCGGACAATGACATCTGGCCCCAATCGGCATTCAGCTGGCAAAACGCATCCACAGCCCCCGGCAGTGTGACAGCCTCGATCCCGTAAAGCGGGACAGTGGTTTTGCCTTGCGCGCGCAAAGCTGCTGCGCTCAGGGCTGCTGGCGCACGACCAGACCCGTTGAGCGCGATCACATCCTCCTTGCCTGCCGGCTTCAGCAGCACAAAACAGTCGCCTGCCAGACCTGTCATATGTGGTTCACAAAGCCCCAGCATCACTGCGCCCGCAAGCGCGGCATCTGCCGCGTTTCCGCCGCGCTGCAGGATATCGATGGCTGTCTTTGCCGCCAACGGATGCGACGTTGCACACATACCCGATGTCGCAAAGACAGCCGACCGGCCCGGAAACTGAAAATTACGCATTAGACCTCTCATTCGGTTCACTTGTGTAGTATAGTGAGGGTGATTTCGGGGTCCAGCACCAAAAAAAGCCCCGCCATAGTGGCGGGGCAGTTCGGCGTCTGGGCGGGTAACCATCTGACGCCTGCGGTAACCTGTGCATCAGCCTAGTCGTGCATTTCTGCCCGGATTTGCTGACGCAGAATATCAATCGGAATAAGCTGTCCATCGCGGCGGAATTGCCAGTAGGTCCAGCCATTGCAGGACGGTGCCCCTTCCAGCAATGCCCCCACCTGATGGATGGAGCCGCGATGCTCGGCACTCACGAGCGAGCCATCGACCCGCACCTTGGCCGCCTGTCCGCGCGCATTCACCAAGACTTCGCCCGGGCGCAGCAATCCCCGCTCGACCAGCTGGCCAAAGGCGACGCGCGGTTGCGCGCGTTTCGACAGCGTTGTCTGCAATGCGGCGGCGTCCAGTGCCCGGACCTGACCAAGCCGTTCTTGCGCGACCCGCCGATAACGCTCTTCGCGTTCAATTCCGACATAATGCCGCCCCAGAAGCTTCGCCACTGCCCCGGTTGTCCCTGTCCCGAAGAACGGGTCAAGGATGACGTCACCGGGATTGCTGCTGCCCACCAGCACACGGTGCAGCAAAGCTTCCGGTTTCTGTGTCGGATGGGCTTTCTCGCCCATCTCATCCTTCAACCGCTCATGACCGGAACAGATCGGCAGGACCCAGTCCGAGCGCATCTGCAAACCCTCATTCAGCTCTTTAAGCGCCTCATAGTTGAAGGTGTATCTCGCCCCTTCTGATTTCGAGGCCCAGATCATCGTCTCATGGGCGTTCGTCAACCGTTTCCCACGGAAATTCGGCATCGGATTGGATTTGCGCCAGATCACGTCATTGAGGATCCAGAACCCTGCATCCTGCAGCGCTGTGCCGACACGGAAAATGTTGTGATAGGACCCGATCACCCAGATCGCACCGTTCGGCTTGAGCAGACGCCGCGCTGCTTTCAACCAGTCACGGGTAAACTGATCATAAACCTTGAAACTGTCAAACTGGTCCCAGGCATCATCGACAGCATCGACCTTGCTGTTGTCGGGGCGATGCAGATCCCCCTTGAGCTGCAAATTGTAGGGCGGATCTGCAAAGATCAGATCGATGCTGCCTTCCGGCAGGGAATTCATCACTTCGATGCAGTCGCCTGCGAGTATCTTGTCCAGAGGTAGCATCTTTGCCCCCTGTGCCATTGAAACAACTGCCATACCTGCCTCATCTAACGCGCGTTTGCCGCGCTTGTCTGCAGGCACAATGATTCAAAGGTGATTCGGCGTCAATTTCTATTTGAATCAGTGTGTTGAAAAACTTTCTTCATGTCTCCTATGGACACAACATCTTGCGTATCGGCGCGAATGAGCGCCTATGCTCTGGGGTGAGCCCCAAATCTGCTATGGCATTTTTGTGACGCTTCGTCGGATAACCTGCATTTTCGGCCCAGCCATAACCGGGATAGGATTGCGCCAGATCTGTCATGATCTTGTCTCGTGTTACCTTGGCCACGATGCTGGCTGCCGCGATGGACATGACCTTGCCATCGCCTTTGACAACCGCTTGCGCGGGGCAAGGCAGATCTGCGGGCAGCCTGTTGCCATCAACCAAAAGGTAGTCTGGCGGCACGTTCAGCGCGGAAATAGCCCGGCGCATGGCAAGAAATGTCGCCTGCAGGATATTCAATGCGTCGATTTCGGCAGGTGATGCATGCCCGATCCCGATATCGGCATGCACTGACAACTCGTCCAGAAGACGCAGGCGCGCAGTGGCCGACAGACGCTTCGAATCCTGCAACCCCGCTGGCAGATGCTCTGGCGCCAGCCAGACCGCGGCGGCAGTGACAGGCCCGGCCAGCGGGCCCCGCCCCACTTCATCCACACCGACAATCCGCATGGCGCCGGTTTGTGCGAACTGACGTTCAACCTGATAATCCAGCGCTGTTCTCATCCGACAGCCTTGCCAGACATATGCCAGTGGCTGCAAGCGGGATCAGCGCCGTGCGAACCCTTCTGATTGCAGACATGATGCCGAATAGACCCCGCCGCGATGCCCCCGCACCAGACAGCTTGCCGGCAGATTGCGCACGCCCCTGTCGCTCAGGCAGGACGCCGAATAGCCAAGATACCGTTGACGGTTATAGTCATAGCTCAATCGGCAGTTGCGGGGCAGGTTGACGTGTCGTCGCCCGGGGGGTGCCGTATGGACATGGCGCTGCAGACAGCTTGCCCGATAGATGGCGCGATGGCCGTGATTGGTTCTTAGGGTTTCGCGGCATTGATGGGGCAGATTGCGGTATCCGGCCGTCTGCAGGCAGCGCGCATTATACACTTCGAAATGCCGCCCTCGCACGCGCAATGTCTCTTTGCAGTGCTGCGGCAGTCCGCGCGGCCCTGCATGCTGAGGCGGCCGCGACTGTGCATTGGAACGTGACGCCCCGTGCACAAGGATGGCCACTGCTGTTGCACCGAGCAGCAATTTTATGAGCGTATCATCGGCCGCTTTGGCAGGGCTGGGTCCCGCTGCGATCAGGCCAAGGCACACCGCGCCTGCAGCAACCAGCCCCGAAACTCTGGCCCGGAATGTCTGACGAAAGACCGACATCTGCAATTTCCTCTCTGGGTCATTTCAACTGTCACCATCATCAGCCGCGCGCGCTGCGTCACTCAATATCACCCCGATGCTATCCGATAACATCTCTCGGCCCTGGCAATGATATTGATTATCCGCCCAAGGCCTGCCACCTGTTCGGGTATGAAACATCGAACACCTCTTGCCGCTCTGTTCATCGGGTTGTCGCTTGCGGGGCAAGCCTCGGCCCAGTGCTATGCGGACTACAAGGCCAAGCAAGACAATCCGCTGCGGCTGCAATACGGGATTATCGAATTGCCCGCAGATGCCTGCGACTCGATGCAGCGTGCAACCGAGCATGCAGCGCCCGTAATCGCACGATCAGGCTGGACGCTTCTGCAAGTTGAGTCCATCTTCGATGAAACCGAATTTCAGCGCAGGAGAGCCAATGCCGGGGCCGTCCATCTCCGCCAGTGATCTTTCACGGCTGGGCGGGCGCGCCGTTATCTGGGGAATTGCCGCCATCGTGGCAATTCTGGCGCTGACGGCGATCCTGCTTTTTCTGAACCTGCCCGATGCAGGGGCCTTTAACGCCCGTGTCGAGCGGGTCTTCATCGAGAATTCGGACCTTACCAGCCAGGCAGAAATCAAGCTTCTGGAAATACTGGCCCAGTCGGGCACCGCCTTTTCCGAAACGCTGGTATCATACCGGATGGTGATCTTTGTCCTGCTGGTCTTTGCCACCGGGTTGTTGCTGACATCGCTTGTCATGATTGTCATGCTCGTCACGCTCAACAGGCGCATGGCGACGCTTGAAAAACAGGGGTTGCAGGTATCGCAGCTTGTGATCGACCGGGCGACAAATTCGGTCGCCATCAACGACATGGAGTTCAAGCTGACGCCAGCTGCCGTGGAAACCCTTGCCGTTCTCGCCGAAGCGCGGATCGATGGGGACATCCTGACCGGAGCCGCTATCGAGGCGGTGATTTCGGGACGCAGCGATGCTGATTGCGACGAGGCCGCAGGTGCGACCCGCATAAAGCGGCTGCGCGACACATTGGGCAACCAGCTTGTTTCCGAAGTGCTGGTCAAGAATATAGCGCGGCAGGGCTATGTGCTGGCCATTGACAGCAAGGTCATCTCGCTGCGCTGAAAGGCGGCTGCCCGCCACGCCCCTTGCACCCGCGCCCGCACGATGCCAGATACAGGGAAAGCGAACAGGGAGACGGGCAATGTTGGACAAGCGTCAATTCTACATCAACGGCACTTGGTGCGACCCTATTGCAGGGCAGGATCTGGAGGTGATCGATCCGTCCCGCGAGGAAGCCTGCGCAGTCATCTCATTGGGCGGGATCGCTGACACTGATATGGCTGTCGCAAGCGCCAAGGCTGCGCTGCCCGGATGGATGCATTCGGACCCGGCCGAACGGCTGGCCCTGGTCGAGCGTATTCTGGAAGAATACAAGAACCGTGCCGAGGATATGGCACAGGCGATAAGCCTTGAAATGGGTGCACCGATCGATATGGCGCGCTCCAGCCAGGTGGGTGCTGGCGTCTGGCATATCAGCAATTTCATCAAGGCGTTCGAACATATTCGCTTTGAAGAACCGCTGGGGGATCACGCGCCCGAGGACCGCATCATCCGCGAAGCGGTGGGTGTCTGCGCCCTCATTACGCCTTGGAATTGGCCAATGAATCAGGTCACGCTGAAGGTGATACCGGCGCTGCTTGCGGGCTGTACGATGGTTCTCAAACCGTCAGAGATTGCGCCGCTCTCCTCGGTCGTGTGGACCGAAATCCTGCATGCTGCCGGAACGCCGAAGGGTGTGTTCAACATGGTGAACGGTGATGGCGCAGGCGTCGGCACACAGCTTTCAGGCCATGAAGATGTCGATATGGTCAGCTTTACCGGGTCGACCCGCGCGGGCATCGCGATTTCCAAGAAGGCCGCCGACACTTTGAAACGGGTGCATCTGGAACTTGGCGGAAAGGGGGCAAACCTCATTTTTGCGGATGCCGATGACAAGGCGGTGAAACGCGGCGCCATTCACTGTTTTGCCAATTCCGGCCAGTCCTGCAATGCGCCGACCCGTATGCTTGTGCAGCGAGATATCTATGAGAGTGCAATCGAGACAGCCCGCGAGATTGCAGAAACAACCGCCGTCGGGCCAGCGTCTGAGTCAGGGCGACATATCGGGCCTGTCGTCTCGCAGGCGCAATTCGACAAGATACAGGGTCTGATCGAAACTGGTGTCGCGGAAGGGGCCCGCCTTGTCGCCGGTGGCCTTGGACGGCCAGATGGGATGAACCGTGGATATTTCGTGCGTCCAACTGTCTTTGCCGATGTCAGCAACGATATGACAATCGCGCGAGAAGAGATTTTCGGCCCGGTATTGTCGATCATCCCTTTCGAGACAGAGGCAGAGGCCATCCGTATCGCGAATGACACGGTCTATGGTCTGACCAATTATGTGCAGTCGCAGGATGGCGCGCGCCGCAATCGTGTCGCGCGCCAGTTGCGCGCGGGCATGGTCGAGATGAATGGCCGCTCGCGTGGCGCAGGGTCCCCTTTCGGCGGGATGAAACAGTCGGGCAATGGCCGTGAGGGGGGTGTCTGGGGGATCGAGGATTTCCTCGAAGTCAAAGCCGTCTCTGGCTGGGACAATACTGCGGAGTGAACCAAAGATGCAGTACTCTTATGACGATCAGAATGTCTTTGCCAAGATCCTGCGCGGCGAAATTCCCTGCAAGACAGTGCATGAAACCCAGCATTCGCTGGCCTTCAGCGATATAGCCCCGAAGGCGCCCCATCATGTGTTGGTGATCCCCAAAGGCCCCTATGTCTGCTATGATCACTTCGCGCGCGCGGCCTCGGATGCGGAGATCCTGGACTACACACGTGCCATAGGCGATGTCTGCACCAAGCTGGGTATCGCCCCCGGTGATGGCGGCGACGGTTATCGGATGATTGCAAATTCCGGCAATGACGGTGTCCAGGAAGTGCCCCATCTGCATGTGCACATCCTTGCCGGACGCAATATCGGGCCGATGATCATGATGCGCTCTTGACGGAGCTGGCGCGCCTGTCTAATCAGGCGCGCAGAGAGGCGGGTTGGCGGAGAGGTTACGCAGCGGATTGCAAATCCGTGTAGACCGGTTCGATTCCGGTACCCGCCTCCAAGCGATTTCAAGCACTTAGCCAATTTCAGATTCCTCCAAATTTTAGCGTTTTAAGTGCCGTTTTAACTT
>SKWJ01000211.1 GCA_007128995.1 Paracoccaceae bacterium | reverse complement strand
ACTGGTTGCTGCGCATTGGCGGGATAACACTGCGGCAAGGGTGGCGACTGGGTGTCGATGGCACGCTTGACGACCTTCAGGCTGCATATGATGCCGTATTCCTTGGAGTTGGCCTTGCCGGGGTCAATGCGCTGGGCCTTGAGAAGGCAGACGTATCTGGAATGCTCGATGCGGTCGAGTTCATCGCGACCTTACGTCAAGCGCCAGATCTGTCAGCCTTGCCAATTGGTCGCCATGTCGTGGTCATCGGCGGGGGCATGACAGCAGTGGATGCAGCGGTGCAGTCGCGGCTGTTGGGGGCCGAGCATGTGACGATGGTCTATCGTCGCGGGCGTGAAGACATGGCCGCCTCGGATTACGAACTGAGCCACGCTGCCAATGAAGGTGTCAAGATCATCACGAATGCCATGCCGGTGGCGATTCATGGCAACGGGGCCGTGCGCGAGATAGAGTTTGCCTATACGCATGCGGGCGAAACCGGGCTTGAGCCCACTGGCGAGACCTTCCGGCTGAAGGCAGATCAGGTCTTCAAGGCAATTGGCCAGACCCTTGACGGTGCACCGGAAGAACTTGATCTGTCAAACCGCAAGCTTGCTGTCGATCCGTCCGGCCGCACCTCACGGGCCGGTGTCTGGGCGGGGGGCGATTGTACCGGTGGTGGCGAGGATCTTACCGTGACGGCCGTCGCGCAAGGACGTGACGCCGCAGAGAATATTCATGCAACCCTGATGGGTTCTGGTGCGTGAGGGTCCATGACCCGACGGAGGTAGACTTATGGCGAATCTGACCACGAATTTCATCGGGATCAAATCCCCCAATCCGTTCTGGCTGGCTTCGGCCCCGCCGACAGACAAGGAATACAATGTCGTGCGCGCGTTCAAAGCGGGCTGGGGGGGCGTCGTGTGGAAGACGCTGGGCGAAGAAGGCCCTCCGGTCGTGAATGTGAACGGCCCTCGTTATGGGGCGGTTTGGGGGGCTGACCGCCGCCTGCTAGGATTGAACAATATCGAGTTGATCACCGACCGACCCCTTGAGGTGAACCTGCGCGAGATCAAGCAGGTCAAGCGTGACTGGCCTGATCGGGCGATGATCGTCTCGCTCATGGTGCCTTGTGATGAAGAATCGTGGAAAGCTATCCTGAAACATGTCGAAGATACTGGCGCTGACGGGGTCGAACTGAATTTCGGCTGTCCGCATGGTATGTCGGAGCGTGGCATGGGCTCGGCGGTCGGACAGGTTCCGGAATATATCGAGATGGTGACGCGGTGGGTGAAACAGCATTCGCGGATGCCCTGTATCGTAAAGCTCACACCGAATATCGCCGACATCCGGAAACCGGCAGAAGCGGCGAAGCGTGGCGGCGCAGACGCCGTCTCGCTGATCAACACGATCAATTCGATCACATCGGTCAATCTTGACACGTTCAGCCCCGAGCCGATGATTGACGGTAAAGGTGCGCATGGGGGTTATTGCGGCCCGGCGGTCAAGCCCATCGCCCTGAATATGGTGGCCGAGATTGCGCGCAACCCGGAAACCCAGGGCCTTCCGATTTCCGGGATTGGCGGCGTGACGACATGGCGCGACGCAGCCGAGTTCCTGACGCTTGGGGCAGGGACGGTGCAGGTCTGCACTGCCGCAATGACTTACGGATTTGGCATCATCAAGGAAATGACAGCTGGCCTGTCACTCTACATGGATCAGAAAGGCTTCACATCCGTCGATCAGCTTGTTGGCCGCGCGGTTCCAAATGTGACGGACTGGCAGTATCTGAACCTTAACCATGTGACCAAGGCGCGGATCAATCAGGACCTGTGTATTTCTTGCGGCCGATGCTTCGCCGCCTGTGAAGACACTTCGCATCAGGCGATTTCAATGTCGCCAGACCGGACTTTTGAAGTTATCGACGCAGAATGTGTTGCCTGCAACCTGTGTGTAAATGTCTGCCCTGTGCAGGACTGCATCACCATGGAAACCTTGCCCAAGGGCGCGGTTGATCCGCGTACAGGACAGGAAGTGGGCGACTACGCCAACTGGACAACGCATCCGAACAACCCGATGGCACGCGCAGCGGAATGATCAGGGGGTGAGAAGGCGGGTATAGAGATGCTCGAGAAACGCCTCGGCCCCAGCATGCGGTTCCTGTCCGTCATCGCGGATCATATCGATCTGGGCAGCAAAATCAGCGTAATGCTGCGTCATCGCCCAGATCGAGAAAATCAGGTGATACGGGTCCACCCGTGCAATGCGTCCTGCGTCTGCCCATGCTTGGAACAGACACGCCTTTTCATCAACCAGCAGGCGCAACTCGGTCCGGATGAATGTCTCAATTCGCGGGGCACCCTGCAGAATTTCATTGGCAAAAAGGCGGCTTTCGCGCGGATAAGCGCGCGACATGTCCAGTTTGCGCCGCATATAGGCAAGGATCTCGGTCTGCGGGTCGCCCCTTGGGTCAAGCATGCGCAGCGGGTCCAGCCATGTATCAAGAAGCCGGGTCAGAAGATCGCGATGAATCGCTTCCTTGCTGTCGAAATAGTACAGCAGGTTCGGTTTCGACAATCCCGCCTGTACGGCGATCTGATCGAGCGTCGCGCCACGAAATCCGTTGTTCGAAAACACCTCGAGCGCAGCCTCCAGAATGATCTGGCGATTCCGCGTCTGTATGCGCGAGCGCGCAGGCTTTTTGGCAGTGCCGTGTTTCTGGGCGGTCGGCTTGCGCGGCGCGGTCATGGGAGGACATGCTTCTTGACTGGATGGTCAAAGTTGATAGCGTCCGTTGGCATGATTGGCAAGCAGCGGGCGCACCGCCAATGCGTCATGCAGCCGGTCTGCGGCCTGACCTGAACTGTATCACTGGCCAGAGAAGAGCCATCATGACAGGGAGTTACCAATGTCTGCACCCGGTGCAAACCTCAAGATAGACAGTGAACGTCTGTGGCAAAGCCTGATGGATATCGCGCAGATCGGACCTGGCATTGCAGGGGGCAACAACCGTCAGGCCGTGACAGACGAGGACGGCGAAGCACGCCATCTTTTCCAGCGCTGGTGCAGCGAGGCGGGCGGCACGATGGGTGTTGATGAAATGGGTACGATGTTTGCGCGCTTTGAAGGGACCGATCCCGATGCCTTGCCGGTCTATCTCGGCAGCCATCTTGATACCCAGCCCACGGGTGGCAAATATGATGGCGTGCTGGGCGTTCTGGCAGGGCTGGAGATCATACGAAGTATGCGCGATCTTGGCATCAGGACGCGCCGCCCGATCGTGGTGACGAACTGGACAAATGAAGAGGGCACGCGGTTTGCGCCAGCGATGCTGGCCTCTGGTGTATTTGCTGGTGTGCATGAACGCGACTGGGCCTATGATCGGGTTGATGCAGCAGGAAAGCGCTTTGGGGACGAATTGGCGCGCATCGGCTGGAAGGGCGACGAGCCTGTTGGCGCGCGCGAGATGCATGCCTTTTTCGAATTGCACATCGAACAGGGGCCGATCCTTGAAGCCGAGGGGAAGGATATCGGCATTGTCACGCATGGGCAGGGGTTGCGCTGGATCGAATGCACGGTGACAGGCAAGGGCCAGCACACAGGCTCGACGCCGATGTATATGCGCCGGAATGCTGGCCGCGGGCTCGCGCGGGTGACAGAACTTGTCCATGAAATCGCGATGAAGTATCAGCCAGACTCAGCGGGTGCGATCGGGCATGTGGATGTCTTTCCCAACAGCCGGAATATCATCCCTGAAAAAGTGGTTTTCACAGTAGATTTCCGCAGTCACAAACTTGAAATCCTGCAGGCGATGGAAGCCGAACTTCAGGCACGAGCACCTGCGCTCTGTGCGGATATCGGGGTGAAATTCGCATCACAGCCAGTCGGTGCCTTCGATCCGCCGGCCTTTGACGAAACGCTTGTCGGGCGCGTGCGTGCAGCGGCTGAGCGTCTGGGCTATAGCCATATGGACATCATCTCGGGCGCCGGGCATGACGCGTGCTGGATAAACCGTGTCTGCCCGACCACCATGATCATGTGTCCATGTGTTGATGGGCTCAGCCATAACGAGGCTGAGGAAATCAGCCCGCAATGGGCAGAAGCCGGGGCGAATGTGCTGATGCATGCCGTGCTGGAGACAGCCGAACTTGTCGGGTGAGGGTGATCCGAAGCACCAAGAATAAAGGGGAGTAAGACTATGACCACCGTCATCAAGAATGGCACCATCGTCACCCATGATCTGACCTATATGGCAGATGTCCGGATCGAGGGTGGCCAGATCAGCGAGATCGGGAAAAACTTGTCTGGCGATACTTCGCTGGATGCGACGGGCTGTTATGTGATGCCAGGGGGCATCGACCCGCATACCCATTTGGAAATGCCCTTCATGGGCACCTATTCGAGCGATGATTTCGAAAGCGGCACGCGCGCGGCCCTGTCTGGCGGCACCACAATGGTCATTGACTTCGCGCTGCCATCGCCCGGTCAGGGGCTTCTGGATGCGCTGAAGATGTGGGATAACAAGTCGGGACGTGCCCATTGCGATTACAGCTATCATATGGCGATCACATGGTGGAGCCAGCAAGTCTTTGACGAGATGCCCGAAGCCGTGAAGCGGGGGATCACCAGCTTCAAGCATTTCCTGGCCTATAAGGGCGCGCTGATGGTGAATGATGACGAGTTGTTCGCCAGCTTCCGGCGGGTGCGCGAAGTAGGTGGCATCGCCATGGTCCATGCCGAGAATGGTGATGTGGTCGCCGAGCTTTCGGCCAAACTGCTTGCCGATGGCAATACTGGTCCCGAGGCCCATGCCTATTCGCGCCCCAGTCAGGTCGAGGGCGAGGCGACCAACCGTGCGATCATGATCGCTGATATGGCGGGTGTGCCGCTTTATGTGGTTCATACGTCTTGCGAAGAGGCGCATGAAGCCATCCGCCGCGCGAAGGCACAAGGCAAGCGCGTCTGGGGCGAGCCGCTGATCCAGCATCTGACGCTTGATGAGAGTGAATATTTCAACCCGGACTGGGACCATGCCGCACGCCGCGTCATGTCACCTCCCTTCCGCAACAAGGCGCATCAGGACAGCCTTTGGGCAGGGCTGGCTTCAGGCACACTCTCGGTGGTGGCGACGGATCATTGTGCCTTCACTACAGAACAGAAGCGCTACGGCGTCGGGGATTTCACCAAGATCCCCAATGGCACTGGCGGTCTTGAAGACCGTATGCCCATGCTGTGGACCAAGGGTGTGCGCACAGGACGGATCACGATGAATGAATTTGTTGCTGTGACCTCGACCAATGTTGCCAAGATTTTCGGCATGTACCCGAAAAAGGGTGCGGTCGCTGTTGGGGCCGATGCAGATCTGGTGGTCTGGGACCCTGAGCGATCAAAAACTATCACCGCTGGGCGTCAACAATCTGCCATAGATTACAATGTGTTCGAAGGGCATGATGTGACGGGGTTGCCGCGTTATGTGCTCTCGCGCGGCCGGGTCATGGTGAATGATGGCGCGTTTGACGGTCAGGAAGGGCATGGCCAGTTCGTCGAGCGGTGCCCGAATGGACCGGTCAATCAGGCGCTGTCGACCTGGAAAGATCTCACAGCACCGCGTCCTGTGGTGCGCAGTGGTATCCCGGCGACGGGGGTCTGATGCGCGACACTGTCACGGCGCCTGTGATTGCAGCCAAGGATCTGAACCTAACCTTCCAGACCGGGGATGGACCTGTTCATGCCCTCAAGGATGTGACGCTGGAGATTGCGAAAGGTGAGTTCGTCAGCTTCATTGGCCCATCAGGCTGTGGCAAGACAACCTTCCTGCGCGTGATTGCGGATCTGGAACAGCCCACATCCGGCACGATCAGAGTCAATGGCATGTCCCCCGAGGCGGCCCGCAAGGCGCGGGCCTATGGCTATGTGTTTCAGGCGGCAGGGCTCTACCCGTGGCGCACAATTGCTGGAAATGTGAAACTACCGCTTGAGATAATGGGATATTCTAGGGCTGATCAGGCTGCCCGTGTTGATAAAGTGCTGGAATTGGTGGAATTGTCCGGCTTTCAGCGCAAGTTTCCGTGGCAGTTGTCGGGGGGCATGCAGCAACGGGCCTCGATCGCGCGCGCACTGGCTTTTGATGCCGATATCCTTCTTATGGACGAACCTTTCGGCGCACTGGATGAGATCGTGCGCGACCGGCTGAACGAGCAACTTCTTGATCTCTGGGCGCGGACCGAAAAAACCATCGGCTTTGTCACGCATTCGATTCCCGAGGCCGTCTATCTTTCGACAAAGATTGTCGTGATGTCTCCGCGCCCGGGCAGGATTACCGATATCATTGACAGCCCTTTGCCGCGCGAACGCCCGCTGGAAATCCGGGACAGCCCAGAGTTCATTGACATCGCGCACCGTGTGCGTGAGGGGCTCAGAGCGGGGCATATCGATGATTGACCAGGAAACCGTCAGACGCAAATCAACGTCGGCCGGTATGCCTTGGGCACATGGTCTGAGCATATGCGCACGATAGGTCCCGTTCTTGCTGTGACTGCGGCTCTTTTGGCGCTTTGGTATGCAGCCGTCATCCCGATGAATGCGCAATGGGCCCAAGATCAGGCGCGCCGTGCGGGGCAGGACCTGAGCTTCAGCGCATTGGTCGCCGATACAATGAGCCAACAGCGCCCGCGCCTGCCGGCACCGCATCAGGTTGCACAAGAGCTCTGGAATTCGACGGTCGTTGAAGAAATGACCGGGCGTCGCGGTTTCATGAATACAGGCACGCTGTCCAATCGCAGTTTGGTCTATCACGGTTGGGTCACGCTATCTGCCACGCTGCTGGGCTTTGCGATCGGGTCGGTGCTGGGCATCGCACTTGCCGTGGGGATCGTGCATAACCGGGCAATGGACGCATCGGTCATGCCTTGGGCGATTGCCAGCCAGACCATCCCGATTCTGGCCATTGCCCCCATGATCATTGTCGTGCTGAATGCCGTTGGCATAACTGGGCTTGTGCCCAAGGCAATCATTTCGACATACCTTAGTTTCTTCCCGGTTGTTGTCGGCATGGTCAAGGGGCTCCGGGCACCTGATCAGATGCAGCTGGATCTGATGAAGACCTACAATGCATCCGGGGGGCAGGTGTTCCAAAAGCTACGCTGGCCTTCGGCGATGCCGTATCTGTTTGCGTCACTGAAGGTCGCGATTGCCGCCGCGCTTGTCGGGGCCATTGTCGCCGAACTGCCCACAGGCGCTGTTGCGGGGCTGGGCGCGCGGTTGCTGTCCGGCAGTTATTACGGGCAGACAGTACAAATCTGGGCGGCGCTGATCGCAGCGGCGATCCTAGCCGCCAGCATGGTTGCCATCATCAGTGCGCTTCAGCGTCTTACGCTGCGGCGCATGGGGATGACAGCATGACGACCTTGCGCGAAACGGGCGGCGTTCAATGGGCTGGAATGACACTTGCATTCCTGATCGCTGTGGGGGCTGGCGGGACTGGTGATCTTGGGGCAGGGACGGTCTTGCTCTTGTTGGCGGTCGTGCTTCTGGGGGCGCTGCCAAAAGAGCGCAAGGGCTGGATATGGTGCGTGGCAGTGGCGGCCGCCCTTGCAGGCGCGGCCCATGGGCTGCTTCCATTCGCCGCGTCCACCCTGGCGGTCTGGGGCGCTGTGATCGCACTCTGGCTGGGGGCATGGATGCTGGTTGCGCAACTGGCCGAACGACCGCGCCTGTCAGGCGTGTTTGGCCGCGT
>SKWJ01000352.1 GCA_007128995.1 Paracoccaceae bacterium | reverse complement strand
GACTGGGTCGCGACAGGCGGCATTTGCGGCCCGGAAGCCTGCACAGGCATGCCGGGTGGCGCGGGTGTGGTCGGGTTCAATCACAGCGCGCATCCCGAAGCGGTTGCAAGCCTGATCGAGTTCGTCTCGCGCGATGACATTCAGGCGCAGGTTCTGGCACGCACACGCAACCTGCCAGCCAATGCCGAATTGCAGGCCAATGGTATCGACTATCAGGATGTCAGCCCGGAAGTCGCGGCTGCGCTGTCGGCTTTTGCAGCCGCAGTGCCAGAATTTGCAAGCACTGCCTATTCCTTGCAGGGATATGAGTTCAACCGCGCAGTGTTTACCTCGATCCCTGCACGCCTGACACAGGCCATCGTTGGCGAGTTGTCCCTTGATGACGCCCTAGAGCGGCTGGAACAGGACGTGGCTGACGCCATTGCCGAAGCCCGCTAACCTGCCCCGCGCCCGGCCCACAGGGCCGGGCGTTTCCCTGTCGAAGGATCTGGCACATGGTCGCGCTGTTTCGCGCCCTCTATGAGGGGGCCTTCAATCTTTTTGAAAAGCCGATGCAGATGCTGCAATACAGCCTTGGCGCGCATCGCATGGCCTGGGTGTTCCTGCTGCCCAATCTGCTTATTTTCGGACTGTTCACCTATCTTCCGATCCTTCTGAACGCTTGGTATGCCAGCACTGGCGGGGACCGTATCTTGCTGGGCGAGCGCGAGTGGGTTGGTACGGCCAATTTTGCCACGCTTTTGGACTGCGGGTCTTATCTGGACCCGAACACTTGCCGGCGCGATCTGTTCTGGCGGGCAGTGCACAATACAGGATGGTTTGTTGTGCTGCAGGTTGGCTTCATGATCTTGCTGTCCCTGATCGCGGCACTGGTGCTGAACCGCAACATCCCGCTCAAGGGCTTCTTTCGCGCTGTGTTCTTTTATCCGGTGCTGCTGTCGCCTGTGGTTGTCGCGCTGATCTGGAAATGGATCCTGCAGCGCAACGGCGTGTTGAATGCCGGCATGGACTGGGCGGGGTTTGGCACGGTCAACTGGCTTCTGGACCCAAGCTGGGCGTTCTTCTGGATCGTGTTCGTGTCAATCTGGGCGAATATGGGGTTCTATGTCCTGATCCTGCTGGCGGGATTGCAGGCAATCCCCGGGGATGTCTATGAAGCCGCCGAAATGGACGGCACACCCGCGTGGCGCCAGCTTCTTCGCATCACCCTGCCCTTGCTGACCCCGACCCTGCTGGTGGTGATGGTTCTCAGTCTGATCAGGGCCGTGCAGGCCTTTGACGAGATTTATGTTCTGACTGGTGGCGGCCCGGGTTCTGCGACAACGCTGCTGATCCAGTATATTTACGAGGTGGGTTTCGCCACACGCCCCCGTGCCTTCGGGCTGGCTGCGGCCGCATCGTTGCTGATGGCCGGCGTGCTGATGGTGCTGACCTTGCTGCAACTGGCCGCGACACGCAAACGCGCGGAGGATGGCTGATGTTGCGCTTCCTGACCCAGCGCCGCGGGCGTGACAAACTGGACATGACCGACTGGATTTCGTTCGGGGTGCTTGGCTTCGGCGTTCTACTGATGCTTGGGCCAGTGATGTGGCTTGTCATCTCGAGCTTCAAGACCGAGGCCGCGCTCCAGGAATACCCGCCACGGCTGCTGCCACTTGCCCCGCAATTTGTAGAGGTCGAGGGCTTTGAAACCGCTTTGCAACGTTTTCAGGTGATCGCGGGCGAGCATGAAGGGCGGGAACTCGCACAGGTGCGCCGGATCGGCCTGAACGCACAGATGATTGACCCCCAAAACCCGGACGAACAGTTGAATGTCCATATCAACGATCGCGAACCAGTACGCGCGGTTCAGGTCGAGACACAGAATTACACGGGCCTTTTCACCAGGTTCAACTTCCTGCTGTATTTCTGGAATTCGACCTTCATCACTGTTGTTGCCACAGTGCTGACGGTTCTGTTCAACTCGATGGCAGCATTCGCGCTAGCCAAATATCGGTTCAAGGGCCGAACCTCTGTCTTTTTGCTGATCATCGCGACCTTGATGATCCCGCCCACCGTAACCCTGGTTCCGTTGTTTCTGGTGGTCAGCCAGATGGGCCTGATCAATTCGCCCTGGGCCGTGATCTGGCCCGCGATTGCCACGCCCACGGGGGTATTTCTGTTGCGCCAATATATGTTGTCGATCCCCGATGACCTGCTGGACGCCGCGCGCATGGACAATGCCAGCGAATGGCGGGTCTACTGGAAGATCGTACTGCCGCTGTCTGCACCGGCGCTGGCAGTGCTGATCATTTTCTCGGTGATGTGGCGATGGAACGAATTTCTCTGGCCACTGATCGTGTTGAACCGCTCGGAAGTGTTCACGCTTCAGCTTGCCTTGAACTCGTTTCAGGGTGAATTGCAGACAGCATGGTCAAGCCTCTTGGCAATGACAGTCCTGACGCTTTTGCCGATCACGCTGGGCTTCGCCTTCTTGCAGAAATTCATCACCCAAGGCATCGCACAATCAGGTGTCAAATGAACGTCCGTTTCCTTCTGAAGGCACGGCTGGACCAGAAACCCGGAGCAGGCCCATGGCTGAGGTAGAATTACGCGACATCGTCAAGAAATATGGCGAGGTGCAAGTGATCCATGGCGTCGATCTGACGATAGAGGACGGGACTTTCTGTGTCTTTGTTGGCCCTTCGGGCTGCGGCAAGTCAACGCTTCTGCGCATGATCGCGGGTCTGGAGGAAATCTCGGGCGGTGACCTGATCATCGGCGGTGAGCGGGTCAATGACCAGCGGGCCGCCGAACGGGGCCTTGCCATGGTGTTTCAGACCTACGCGCTTTATCCGCATATGTCGGTGCGTCAGAACCTTGCCTTCGGGCTGGAGAACATCCGCATGCCAAAGGCCGAGATCGCAGACCGCGTGAACGAGGCAGCACGCATGCTGAAGCTGGAACCCTATCTGGACCGAAAGCCCCGCGCGCTGTCGGGTGGTCAGCGCCAGCGGGTCGCCATCGGGCGGGCCGTTGTCCGGGAGCCCAAAGTGTTCCTCTTTGACGAACCGCTCTCCAATCTGGATGCCGAACTGCGCGTCAGCATGCGCGGCGAGATTGCCGCCCTGCACCGACGCATCGGCAATACGATGATCTATGTCACCCATGATCAGGTCGAGGCCATGACGATGGCCGACAAGATCGTCGTGCTGCGCGATGGCCGGATAGAACAGGCGGGCGCACCGATCGAACTGTATAACCGCCCGGCCAATACCTTCGTCGCTGGCTTCATCGGTTCGCCAAGAATGAATTTTCTGCCCTGCAAGGTAACCGCGCGCGATGCACAGGGCGTAAGCCTTGCAGATGCCCAGGGGCGGCAGTTGCGCGCCGCAGTGGATGGGCGCACAGTGGCCGAAGGTGACAGTGTCGAACTTGGAATACGGCCCGAACACATGCATCCCGATCCCGATGGCTATCCTGTCGAGATCGAGAATGTCGAGCAACTGGGCGGCGAAAGCTACCTCTATGCGCAGACACAGACCGGTGTCGCGCTGACCGCGCATCTGTCAGGCCAGACCAGCCTTGCCCGTGGCGGGCAGGCTCATCTTGCGATCCGGCCCGAATATGCGCATGTGTTCCGCAAGGATGGGGTCGCCCTGCCACGGCTTCGGCTGGGCGAATTGGAAAACGGTACATCATCGTGATAGCGGACACCGAGTCTGTCGCCCCCGGAGCGCTGCCGCTCTATCTGCAGATCAGCGAGATGCTGATCCGCGATATTGCCGCAGGACGCCTGGCCGATGGCGTCCGCCTGTCCCCGGAACGAGAGATGGCGGCGCAGCTTGGGATCTCGATCGGAACATTGCGCCGCGCGTTGGCTGACCTGACCGAAAAGGGGTTGCTGGAACGCATTCAGGGTTCGGGCAATTATGTGCGCCAGCAGCCTGCCCCCAAGAGTGTCTATGCGCTGTTCCGGCTTGAACTGACAGAAGGCGGGGGTCTGCCGACAGCAGAAGTGCTGGATCTCGGGCATGGGCCAAAGCCACAGGACTTGCCCGAATTTGGCACGGATACGCATGCATGGCGCATCCGTCGTCTGCGCCGGCTGTCCGGTGTCCCTGCCGCCATTGAAGAAATCTTTCTGGATGCAAGTTATGCCGCGCAAATGCGGGCAAATGCCCTTAGCGAATCGCTTTATCTGTATTACCGGGACCACCTTGGCCTGTGGATTCAGCGCGCCGAAGACCGGATAGATCAGGGACCCCTGCCGCCTTGGACACCACTGGCTTTTCCTGTTCGCCCGGGAACGCTGCTGCCGCGGATCACCCGGATTTCCTGGTCGCAACACAATACCCGCGCAGAAGTGTCCCGTAGCTGGTATGACCCGGCGCGCGTTCAATATGTCGCCCGCCTGAAATGAGAGAACAGACATGAACAAACCCCTTCGTTACGGGATTATCGGTTGCGGAATGATGGGCCAGGAGCATTTGCGCAACATCGCCCTGATGTCAGAGATCGCAGAGGTGGTGGCCATCTTCGAACCCGACCCGGAAATGCGCGCGGCCGCACGCGCCTTCGCGCCAAATGCCCGGTTTCACACGACCCTCGACGCTTTGGTTGATGACAGCGGGATTTCGGCATTTCTGATCGCCAGTCCCAATTATCTGCATCTGGAACAGTTGCAGCATATACGGGCAAGACGGCCGCTTCCGGTCCTTGTCGAAAAACCCCTTTTTACCGATCCGGCTCAGGCGATGGAGGTGCACGCGCTGATTGCCGATTGGCCCGCGCCGCTATGGGTGGCGATGGAATATCGCTACATGCCCCCGGTTGCCGCCTTCATCCGGGAAGCGGGCACGGTGACGGGCGGCGTGCAGATGCTGACCATCCGCGAACACCGGTTCCCCTTTCTGCCGAAGGTTGGCAACTGGAACCGCTTCAACCGCAACAGCGGCGGCACGCTGGTTGAAAAATGTTGTCACTTCTTCGATCTGATGCGCTTGATTCTGCAGGACGATCCGGTGCGCATCATGGCAACCGGTGGGCAAGCCCTGAACCATCTGAAAGAAAGCTACGCTGGCGAGATCCCGGATATCTGGGATCATGCCTATGTCATCGTAGACTTTGAACGGGGTGCGCGCGCCATGTTGGAATTGTGCATGTTTGCCGAAGGCGCGCGGTATCAGGAAGACATCAGCGCCATCGGGCCGCTGGGCAAGATCGAATGCTCCGTTCCCGGACCGGGGCGGTTCTGGCCGGCGCATCTGGGCGCGCCGCCTGTCGCGCAACTGGTTGTCAGCCCCCGCACCCCCAAAGGTCCGCATGCCATCGACATTCCGGTTGATCCGACTTTGCTCGACGCTGGCGATCACAATGGCTCCACTTTCTATCAGCATCAGCGCTTTGCCGCAGCGGTGACAGGGCATGCACCTGTCGAGGTGAGCGCGCAGGATGGATGGTGGGCAGTTGCGATGGGGATGGCAGCACAGCATGCGGCCCTGACCGGAACTGCCGTTGATATGAGGGTGGCCCCCTACAGCCCCAAATCCAGCCCACCTGAAGCAGCGGCACAGACGCCCGAAATCGCACTGGCAGGACGACCCTGAGCCGCGGCATTGGCTGAGTACAAAGGCCGCGGTCCCTGCTCAAGGCGATGGTCAGCGATCCTCCAGATTTGCAGGAGTTGTGCCATCTCGGTTTTGGAGGCATTCCATTCGGAATGGAGTATACGCTCCTCTGCCCTAGGGGGCCGGGTTCAGGGATGTTGCCAGTGCTTCGGTGTCAGGGGCTGTCATATCATCAACGCCATACGCTGCCACCCTTGATGGCAACCTTCACAGATCTCTTCTAGGCCTTCCTGTGCGATGTTAAGGGAAAGGAGTTCATATCCTGAACCGTCACAGTGCAGATGATTCGGAAGGCGAGGTAGCCCAGCGCCTGAAAGTCAGCCGAGGCGACATCGCTACCTCTTGTGGCCTGTCGCCTTGGACGCCGCAAGACCTGTGCAGGAAGATGCGAAGACTGGGACAAATTGGCCCTGTTCACATAAATCCATAGCGCAAGCAGGTAAAAATCTGCTAATCTTATCGCGTTAAGCTTCCAAGGCAGTGATGTGATGCGCAAGCGAAGATCGGGGCTGAAACCGGCATATGCGACATGCGCGGGCATCTATACAGGACAAAGCAACCTGAAGAGGGCTAGATGAAAAAGATTATCCTTGCAGTAACCCTTGGCGTCATGGCCATACCTCTCATGCCGGTCAGCGCAAGTGCCGGGCCGATTGAAAGTGCTTGCCTGCGCATGGACCGCACTCAGGCCACACGGTCCATGTGCCGCTGTATCGATTCTGTCGCCCAGCGCACCCTGACCCGCGCCGAACAGCGCCGCGCCGCGACCTTCTTCCGCGATCCGCAGCGTGCGCAGGATGTGCGCATGTCCAGAAACGCCCGTGATAATGAATTCTGGACAAGATATCGCGCCTTCGGGGATGCGGCAGAGCGTATGTGCGCTGGGCGCTAAGGGCGCAAGCGCTGCAACAGGTCATCAGCACAGGTTTCGATCAGATCAAGAACCTGATCGAAACCATCCGTATAATATGGGTCGGGGATGTCGCGGCCCCCTGCTGCTGTGCCGTCACTGAACAGCCGGACCGGCGTTATGTCGCCTTTCGGGCGTAACGCCTCGACATCTTTCAGATTAGAGCGGTCCATCACAAGTATCAGATCATGCCGCGCAAAATCTGCGGGCTTGATCTGGCGCGCACGCAGATCAGACAGATCATAGCCCCGCGCCGCAGCAGCCTGCACCGCGCGCCGATCAGGGGGCTGACCGATATGCCACCCCCCTGTCCCAGCACAATCCGTCACCACCTCTAACCCCGCCGCACGTGCCTTGGCACGAAAGACGCCATGTGCTGTCGGCGATCGGCAGATATTGCCCAGACATACGAACAGCAGACGATGGGGCGCGACGGGACGCTTAGTCATGCGCGTGGCCACGCCCATGAGACTGACCGTGTGAAGGATCATGCGAGTGGCCGTCAGAATGCCCGGGCGAATGGCCGTGCGATGGCATGCGCTCCAGATCGACAGGAATGGTGATGTCCATCTCATCGCCCTGCTCAAACACCAACGTGACAGTGACGTCATCGCCATGCTCCAGCGGGCGTGACAGGCCAAGGAACATCAGGTGATCGCCTCCGCGTTCCAGCAGATAGGCGCCATTGGCCGGGATAAGAAACCCGCCCTCGACCTCGAACATGCGCATGACGCCATTGGCATCTTCGCTATGTGTGTGCAGTTCCACCCGTTCGGCCACATCCGAGCGCGCCCCCACAAGGCGGCGATCCGTGTCGCTATGGTTTTCGAACCGCATGAACGCTGCCCCGGATTGGGACATCGCGGTCGAGGCGCGGGCATAGGGATCAATGACCTGCACGCCATCAGCGGCAAGAACAGGCATGGCAGCAATGGCTGCCACGGTTGCGGCAAGAAAGAAACGTGTCATGAAGGGTATCCTTGTCTGAATGAGTGATTTGCGAAACTTCAGACAACTGTCGGCGGACTGCGCCCTTCAGACCACAGTCCGGCAGCCCCGCCCGCCCACACCTCGCACAGCCGCGAGTGGTCGTCGCGGGCCTGACTATACGGGTCGGGGACCACCACATGCGCCGCCAACAGCGCCGCAATCGGCAATACGCAGTCAGGGCAGTAATGGCCTGCATTAACGGGTGTTCCATCAGCAT
>SKWJ01000262.1 GCA_007128995.1 Paracoccaceae bacterium | reverse complement strand
TATCAACCGCGCCAATCAGGTGCGGCCCTGGCTGTTCCTGTTTCCGGCCATGTTCGCGCTGGGGCTTTATCTGGCCTATCCGGTGGTGGGCTCGTTCTGGCGATCGCTCTTTGACCGGTCGGGCGCGAATTTCATCGGGTTTGGCAACTATGTCGACCTGTTTACCGAAGGGTCTTTCCGCACAGCGGTCTTCAACAACCTGCTCTGGGTGCTGTTCGTCCCTGCGATGGCCACTTTCTTCGGACTGCTGATCGCGCAACTCACCGACCGGATGTCTTGGGGCAATATCGCCAAATCGCTGATATTCATGCCTATGGCGATTTCCTTCGTTGGCGCATCGCTGATCTGGAAATTCGTCTATTCTACCAATCCGGATATCGGCATTATAAACGCCCTGCGCGAACAGATGGGGCTGGTGGCGCTGGATCCGTTGCAAGTGCGCTTCTGGAATAATTTCTTCCTGATGTTCATCCTCGTCTGGATTCAGACCGGGTTTGCGATGGTGATCCTGTCCGCCGCGCTGCGCGGTATCCCTGAAGAAACCATCGAAGCCGCGATCATCGACGGGGCGAACCCGTTCCAGGTCTTTTTCAAGATCAAGGTGCCCCAGATCATGGGAACGATTCTTGTGGTCTGGACAACAATCACAATTCTTGTGCTGAAGGTATTCGACATCGTCTACACGATGACAGGTGGCAATTTCGGTACGCATATCCTGCCAAGCTACATGATGACCTACATGTTCCGCGATGATGGTCGCGCAACGGCGGTGGCTTTTGTAATCATGATCCTCGTTCTGCCCGTGATGATTTGGAACATCCGGCAGGCGCGGAAAGAAATGCGCTGAGGTAGGCGAGAACAATGGACAATATCGCCGGTCAGAACAAGGGCGGGAAGCTGGCAGTCAATATCACCGTGATCATTCTGGTGCTGTTGTGGCTGCTGCCGACGATCGGACTGTTCGTGTCATCCTTCCGGGACCGCGATCAGATTTCCAACTCGGGTTGGTGGCAGGCGCCGCTGGCAGTCGATCTGAACTTCCGCACGCGCGTCGCCACAGACGGCACGCGGGAAGAAAACGGCACCTTCATCATCGAAGGCAATATCTTCGCCGATCCTGCGCTCAGATCAGATTTCCCGGATGGCGAAGGTGTTGTCGCCGCCTATGGAACCCGTGCTGTCGCGCCATCCGAATTCGCGGCTGGAGAAGTGTCGGAATTGCGCACGGGCGGGACCGTCGTGATCAACAGCGACGGCAGCTTCCGGATAGAAACCCCAGAGGCGCTGGACCGTGGCCCGACGCTCTATTTCGAAGCCCGCACGCCGCCCAAATTCACGCTCGACAATTACCGAACCGTGCTTTTTGCAGATGGCATGGACAGGGCTTTCATAAATACACTGACTGTCACGATCCCCGCCACGATTATCCCTATCCTGATTGCCGCTTTCGCTGCCTATGCTCTGGCCTGGATGGATTTTCCGGGCCGCGGATTGCTGATCGCGGCGGTGGTGGGCCTGCTGGTTGTGCCCTTGCAGCTTGCGCTGGTCCCGCTTTTGTCCTTGCACACCAATATCGGCATTGGTCAAAGCTTTCTGGGCATATGGCTGGCGCATACCGGGTTCGGGCTGCCGCTGGCGGTATATCTCTTGCGAAATTACATGGTCGGGTTACCACGCGACATTATTGAGGGTGCGAAGGTCGACGGAGCGACGGATTTCCAGATCTTCACGAGGATCATCCTGCCGCTCAGTTTTCCGGCACTTGCTTCTTTCGCCATCTTCCAGTTCCTGTGGACATGGAATGACCTGCTGGTCGCCAAGGTTTTCTTGCCGTCTGGCGCTGAAACGCAGGTCATGACCGTCAAGATCGCAGATGACCTTTTGGGCTCGCGCGGTGGCGACTGGGGAATCCTCGCGACAGCGGCGTTTGTGTCCATCGCCGTGCCACTTGTCGTCTTTTTCACAATGCAACGCTATCTTGTGCGCGGCCTGCTGGCTGGCTCTGTAAAGTAAGGATTGACCAACGTGACTGCACAACTTCTGTTGCAGCCCGATTCCGGGCTGGAGCTTCACCCAGACTGGTGGCGCGGAGCTGTGATCTATCAGATCTACCCCCGCAGCTTTCAGGACAGCAATGGCGACGGGATCGGCGATCTGCGCGGTATCATGGAGCGCTTGCCCTACATCGCCAGCCTTGGTGTCGATGTCATCTGGATCAGCCCGTTTTTCACGTCACCGATGAAAGATTTCGGCTATGACGTGTCGGACTATTGCGATGTTGACCCGATGTTCGGCACGCTGTCGGATTTTGATGCGCTGATGGCCACTGCGCACCGTCTGGGGATCAAGGTGCTGATCGATCTGGTGTTGTCGCATTCCTCTGATCAGCACCCGTGGTTCAAGGAAAGCCGATCCTCGCGCGATAACCCGCGCGCAAACTGGTATGTCTGGGCCGATGCCAAGCCGGACGGGACGCCTCCCAATAACTGGTTGTCGATCTTCGGTGGCTCTGCGTGGGCCTGGGATGCGACGCGGCTGCAATACTATCAGCACAATTTCCTGTCCTCGCAGCCGGATCTGAACTTTCACGAACCGCAGGTGCAGGAGGAATTGCTGAACGTCGCCCGCTTCTGGCTGGAGCGCGGAGTGAATGGCTTCCGGCTGGATACGATCAATTTCTACGTCCACGATTATGAATTGCGTGACAATCCGCCCTTGCCGCCCGAGCGGCGCAATGCCTCAATCGCGCCCGCAGTGAACCCCTATAACCATCAGGAACATATCTACGACAAGAACCGCCCCGAAAATCTGGAATTCCTGCGCCGCTTTCGCGCGGTTCTGGACACCTATGATGCAGCCGCTGTCGGCGAGGTCGGGGACGCGCAACGTGGACTGGAGATTCTGGGCGAATATACATCTGGCGGGGACAAGGTGCAGATGTGCTACGCGTTCGAATTTCTGGCCGCAGACCCGCCTTCCGCAGCGCGCTTCGCCGCTGTCCTGCGCCATGTCGAGCATGTTGCCCCGGAAGGCTGGGCCTGCTGGGCCTTTTCCAATCACGACGTGATGCGTCACATCACGCGCTGGAACCTGTCACCGGCTGCTGCGCGGGTCTATACAACACTGATGATGTGCCTGCGCGGGTCAGTTTGCCTGTATCAGGGCGAAGAACTGGGCCTTCAGGAAGCTGATCTGCATTTTGATGACCTTCAAGACCCTTATGGCAAGCAGTTCTGGCCGGAATACAAGGGCCGCGACGGGTGCCGTACACCCATGGTCTGGCTGCAGGACAACCAAAATGGCGGATTTTCCCACGGGAAGCCATGGCTGCCGGTCGCACGCGAACATCTGAACCTTGCTGTCGATGCGCAAGAGCGCGCACCCGACGCGCTTTTGCACCATTACCGGCGCGCGATTTCGTTCCGGCGCGCGCATCGCGCCCTCATGCGCGGGAGTATCGGCAAACTGCATGTTTCGGGCGATGTTCTGTCCTTCCACCGCGAGGAGGCGGGGGAAGAACTGTTTTGCGCCTTCAACCTCAGCCATGAACCCGCCAGCCTGTATCTGCCAGAGGGCACTTGGGTCACAGTGGGTCAGGAATTGAACAGTTCCGGGTCGGGAGAAGACGGAATCGTACATCTGGGACCATGGCAACCATGCCTTGTGGTCAAAAGATAAATCAGGGAGGGAGACATCATGGCGGATCTGAAACTGACCGATGTCGAGAAGGCATATGGTGAGGTCAAAGTCCTCTCCAATATCGATCTCGAGATCAAGCAGGGGGAACTGATCGTTTTCGTGGGGCCATCAGGCTGTGGGAAATCGACGCTTCTGAGAATGATCGCGGGACTGGAGAAGATTACCGGGGGCGAGTTGAAGATTGACGGCCTTGTGGTCAATGACATTCCGCCATCGCAACGGGGGATTGCGATGGTGTTCCAGTCTTACGCGCTCTATCCGCACATGACGGTTCGCGACAACATGTCCTTCGCGCTCAAGATCGCAAAGAAATCCAAGGCAGAGATTGAAAAGGCGGTCGAGCGCGCAGCAGAGATCCTGCAGCTTGGCCCGTATCTGGACCGCCTGCCCAAGGCGTTGTCCGGTGGACAGCGCCAGCGTGTTGCCATTGGTCGTTCTATCGTGCGCGACCCGAAAGTGTATCTCTTTGACGAGCCGCTCTCGAACCTTGATGCCGCGCTGCGCGTGGCCACCCGGATCGAGATTGCGAAACTCAAGGAATCCATGCCCAATTCCACCATGGTCTACGTGACCCATGATCAGGTCGAAGCGATGACCCTTGCCAGCCGTATTGTCGTTCTGGCGGGCGGCGGCATAGCGCAGGTCGGTACCCCACTGGAATTGTACGAACGCCCGAACGGTGAGTTTGTTGCCCAATTCATCGGATCACCGGCCATGAACCTGCTGCCGGGTGAGGTTGTCGAAACCGGCGCGCAGACCCGTGTGAAGCTGGCCGGAGGGGGCACGTCGCTTGCCAACATCCCGACAACCGAAGCGGATATGGGGCTGAAGGTCAATGTCGGCGCGCGCCCAGAGGATATGATCGCGACGGATGACGACGATTTCCTCTATCAGGGCGAAGTCGACCTGCTGGAAGCCCTCGGCGAGCTGACAGTGCTGTATTTCAAACCTGAAAGTGCTGGGGCCGCGCCAGTACTGGCCAAACTGAACGGTATCCATACAGACCTGAAGGGCCGCAAAGTGAAGCTGAAGGCCGATCCGGCAAAGGTTCACCTGTTCCACAACAAGGTGTCATTGCTCTATCGCTAATAGGCTCTGGCACCACAGAAGGCCAACCGACTGTAATGCACTGTCGCAGCGGGCAGCGCAAAAAACGCTCTTCGGCGGCCCTGCCGATAGCGGTCGACATGCTGTTACTGACAATCTCGACAAAGGAGCAGCGCCAGATCAGCGTGTTCAACTGCCCCGCGCCGAGTGCTTGAGACGCGGGCGCACTGACTTGGTGCGCCCCGCGTTTTCAGGCGCTTCGGAACTTGCGCAACAAGAAGTCTGGGACATGATCGCCCATTCCGACAACTGCCCCCCGAGGGGTATCGGTGCGCTGACGCGCGACGCCACCGCGCCCACGTTGCGCCCGCGCGTCTTCGAACTGATGCAATTCGGCATTTGCCCGGGGGGGTGCCTCAACCGGCGCCGTGTCGTCCTCCGCGACAACCTCTGCCACCGGGACTGGCTTGGCCTTTGGCTTGCGCTTGGACACTTCGCGCGATTTCTCTTTCGGGCGCTCGGGGGCTTCTGTCTTGGGCGGTGTTGGCGCATCCATGCTTTCCGGGGCCGCACCGCGCGGCAGCGGTTTCTGCAAAAGCTGCTCGATCGCATCCAGATATTTCTGGTCTGCCGGAACCATCAGCGAAATCGCCTTGCCAGAGCGACCAGCGCGCCCGGTACGCCCGATACGGTGCACATAATCTTCCGGATGCGAGGGCAGATCGAAGTTGAAGACATGGCTTACTGACGGCACATCCAAACCACGCGCCGCCACATCCGAGGCAATCAGCAGACGCAGATCGCCCGCCCGAAACCGCTCTAGTGTACGGGTGCGCACGGATTGATCCAGATCGCCATGGATCGGCGCTGCGTCCAGTTTGTGCTTGATCAGCGACTTGGACAGAATATCGACATCCACCTTGCGGTTGCAGAAGATGATGGCATTTTCCAGCGTGTCACCTGCGGTTTCGATGATGTCACGCAACGCTGCGCGCTTCATCTTTGCGGCCGAATCTCGCCGCGTCGCTGGAAGCTCGATCAACTCTTGTGCAATGTTCTCCGACGCTGTTGCCTGTCGCGCAATCTCTACCCTGACAGGGTTGGACAGGAACGTATTTGTCACCCGCTCGATTTCCGGCGCCATTGTGGCCGAATAGAAAAATGTCTGGCGCGTGAAAGGTGTCAGGTTAAAAATGCGTTCGATATCGGGGATGAAGCCCATATCGAGCATGCGATCGGCCTCATCCACGACCATGACCTCTACGCCCGTCAGCAGCAGCTTTCCGCGCTCGAAATGATCAAGCAGACGACCAGGCGTGGCAATAAGTACATCGACACCCCGGTCAATCAGCTTGTCCTGTTCGCCAAATGCGACGCCACCGATCAGCAACGCCTTGGAAAGACGGGTATGCTTGGCATAGGTGTCAAAATTCTCTGCGACCTGCGCAGCCAATTCGCGGGTCGGGGCCAGAACAAGGCTGCGCGGCATCCGTGCCCGGGCGCGTCCGCGGCCGAGCCGCGTTATGAGTGGCAGGACGAAAGAGGCGGTCTTTCCGGTCCCTGTCTGTGCAATTCCCAGAATGTCACGCCCTTCAAGCGCATGCGGGATCGCTTCGGCCTGTATCGGGGTGGGTGTGGAATATCCAGCTTCGCCAATGGCTTTAAGGACCTTGGGGTCCAGTTTGAGGTCAGAAAATTGAGTCATATGCGTCCATCTGATATGGCATCGGGCCATTATCTGTTATGGGACGCTTGCCTGTCACGTCCCGTCTGCGGGTCTGTTGCCAAGTGCAACATGCGGCGCTTTGTACGCTGTTTGACCTCGCAGGTCAATCTGTAAGCAAAAATCACAAAACCAATATTGCGGCACTGATCAGACCACGCTATGAAGCGCCAATCTGTGCGGGTGTGGCGGAATGGTAGACGCGAGGGTCTCAAACACCCTTTCCGCAAGGAGTGTCGGTTCGACTCCGACCACCCGCACCAGATCTGCCTGTCGCTGCCATGACACCGGCTCCGCCAGAACCCGGTTGCCGGCCATCGAGGCATGAAGTCAGTCTGTTTGGCCACATGCGCAAAAAAGGGCTCTGCAACGTTTGCCAGAGTTCTGCGTTGAACCATCGGATGGGACTTGCATGCGCGTAAAAATGATTTTCGGCGTTTGCACATTATTCAACCAAAGGGGTTACGATCTTTGTTCACCTGTCATCCAAGGTCAGTAATCTTGTATTGGACTGGTGGAAGGTATACGATTTTCATGTTTGATGACGGCAAATGAAAATCGCAATAAAAGAAAGGCAGATTATGAGTCGGATTACGAAGGCAGTTTTCCCCGTTGCCGGGTTCGGGACGCGCTTCCTGCCCGCAACGAAGGCAATGCCGAAAGAACTTCTGCCGATCATCGACAAACCGATCGTTCAATTCGCAGTTGAAGAAGCCGTCGCTGCTGGAATTACCGAGCTTATTTTCGTGACCGGGCGCAACAAGCGCGCAGTCGGCGACCATTTCGATGCAAATCTGGAACTTGAAAACCAGCTTCTGGCGAAGGGTAAGAAAGACCTGCGCGATATGGTGCGCAATATTGTGCCCGAAGGTGTGTCCTGCATCTTCGTGCGCCAGCCCGAGGCATTGGGCCTTGGCCACGCTGTGCTGTGCGCCGCCCCTGCAGTCGGTGACAACCCGTTTGCGGTTCTGCTGGCGGATGACCTGATGCGGGGTGATGTCTTGCCGACACAGGCACTGGTCGAAGCCTATGACAGAACCCAGAAAACAATTCTTGCCGTGTCCGAAGTGCCCATGGCCGACGTGTCGAAATACGGGATCTTGCGGCCGGGTGCCCTGGGTGCGGACGGGCTTTATGCTGTCGAAGGGCTGATCGAGAAGCCCAAGATGGAAGATGCCCCCTCGCGCATGGCCTCGTTCGGGCGATATGTCTTCACGCCGGAAGTGTTCGGATTGCTGCGCGAGCTCAAACCCGGCGCGGGCGGCGAGATTCAGCTTGCCGATGCGATTGATCAACTCGCCGCGCAAGGCAAGGT
>SKWJ01000121.1 GCA_007128995.1 Paracoccaceae bacterium | reverse complement strand
TAGATGATGCGCGATTTGATGATGGCCAGAAAGATCGCGGCGAAAATACCCCCCAGAACAGGCGAGATGATCCAGCTGGCGGCAATCCGGCCCATCATCGCCCAGTTGACTGCCGCGAATCCGGCAGCCGCGATTCCCGCGCCCATTACCCCGCCGACAATCGAATGCGTGGTTGACACGGGCGCGCCGATCCAGGTGGCAAGGTTCACCCAGAGCGCGCCTGCCAGCAGCGCCGCCATCATCGCCCAGATGAAGATCTGGGTTTCCGCGACAGCTTCGGGCGCGATGATCCCACGCGAGACAGTGTTGACGACATCGCCCCCGGCGATCAGCGCACCCGCGGTTTCGCAGATCGCAGCGACAATCAGCGCGGTTCCGATGGTCAAGGCGCGCGCCCCGACAGCGGGTCCCATATTGTTGGCCACGTCATTCGCACCGATATTGATTGCCATATAGGCGCCAATGATGGCCGCAGCGACGACAATCAGGCCCAGCGGGTCAAACCCGATCAGAACTGCCGTGACAAGCCCGGTCAGGGCCATGAAAGCCAGCGCAATGCCCGGCGCGACAAGGGGGCGGGCGGTATAGGCCATGGCCTGTTCCAGAGCGGAGATCCGCTCCAGATCCTTGTTCAGTGTCTTCCACGATTTCTCGAGTTGATCCGACACGTCCCGGCGCCTCCATGACAATTTTATGACAGGGGCTAGTATCAGAGCGGGGTCTGAACAACAACATTCGGCCTGTGCGGCAATAACGGCCCAGCCCGTCGCAAAAACGTCACAAATCCCGCAGAAAGGCGGACAATTCAGGGTTCTGCACCAGTTCTGCCGCCTTTGGCAAGCTGGTCCATTGTCGGGTTCGTTTGCCGGCTTCGGGATACCTGTCATGCATCTCTGTCACCTGCAGCACAAAGATCTGCGGCCGGCATTGCACGGGAAGCCCGCTTTTCTTGATCTTGGTATAGGTGAATGCGCCCACGGGATCGGGCTGGACATGCCCCCGCACGCCCGCTTCTTCCCAGGCTTCGCAGGCGGCGGCTTCGGCCAGCGTCTTGTTCTTCATGGGCCAGCCTTTGGGGATGATCCAGAACCTGTTTCGCAGGGTTTGCACCAGCAGCACCTCGCGCCCCTCTGCCCCCTCGCGCAGGCACAGTGCGGCCGCCTGTACAAAGGACGGGCGCACAAATTCCATCAGTGTTTTCAGCACCCCGTTGGGCATGGTCAGCATATTCATCTGCTCGTTTCCTCAATCTTTAGCAGGTGGCATGCTTGCGTAAAGATTTTATGACAGCCTGTTTTATTCTTGTGGCGGCGCGGATCTTTTCGCCTTGATCGCCGCCCGGTGCGCCTTGCTTTCCAATCGCCTTCGTTTGCTGGCAAGCGTCGGGCGTGTCGCAATTCGCGGTTTGGGCTTAACGCATGCCTGCAAGATCAGTTCCGCAAGGCGGCTGCGCGCAAGTTCGCGGTTGCGAAGCTGGCTGCGCGTTTCATCCACCTTCAGGACAATCGCGCCATCCTGTGTCCAGCGCCGCCCTGCGAGCCGCTTCAGCCGTGTCTTGACTGATGCCGGCAGGTTCGGACTGCGCTCTGCCTCGAAGCGCAATTCGACCGCGGTCGAGACTTTGTTGACATTCTGGCCCCCCGGCCCCGAGGCGCGCAGGAAGCTTTCTGTCAGTTCCCAATCCTGCAAGGTGATCTTGTCATTCACGCGCATCGATCTTGGGTCTTTCTGCCCATTTTCGGTTTGGTCAATCGAAAGGGCCGCCCTTAAAACAGGCGGCCCCAAGCGAGCTTCAGGAGATGGAGCCAATTAGAGCAATGGCTCAATCAAGAAGGAGAACCCCTTTCGGGTTGCCGTCAGGTTTTGCCCCTTCTGACTGTTTTGACACCTCTCTCCAACATCACTCTAGACACTGGACCACCTCCTTTCATTACGTTGCTGATAAGGGTATGGTGGCACATATTTGGTGTATGTCAAAAGAAATTATGCGACAGGTTGCGTTAATTTCGAAACAATCAGGCGGAAAGGCAATAATGCCAGCACCGCCAGCGACAGTTTCACAGCCCAATCCGCGACCGCCAGACTGACCCAGAGCGGTGTTTCCGGCCCAAAACCCAACAGGGGAAGGACCTCGCCCGCCCAGGAGACATCATTGGCAGGCTCAATGAAGGCAAGGCTTGCCGAAAACGCGATGCTGAAAAATAAGGCAGTGTCCAGCGTCGAGCCCACCAGCGTCGATGCCAGCGGCGCACGCCACCACGCGCCGCCATGGCGATCTTCGCGCAGACGGTCGAAAATCGCGACATCTACCAGCTGTGCGGTCAGGAAGGCGATGCCCGACCCAAGTGCGATGCGCAATGTGACCAGCGGGCCGAATTCGCCGATGATCTGCGTGCCGATCAGCGAACAGGCCACCCCGACGCCAAAGCCCACCCAGACCACACGGCGTGCGGCCTGCGGCCCATAGACGCGATTCATCACGTCATTGACCAGAAAGGCGAGCGGGTAGGTGAAGGCCCCCCAGGTCAGCCAGTTTCCGAACAGGAATTGAACAAGGATGTTTGAAGCGACGACAATGGCCGCCATGGCAAGAATGCCGGGCAGATAGGTGCGGGTCATGACTATGGTCCGTTTTGACAAGGTTGCGGAGACTTGTGTCACAAAGACCCGCTGCGCTTATCGAAGAACATGGACCAAGGCAAGCATTGAACGCCCGGCAAGATTCAGTGCCCAAGGCCGCGAGGTTGCGGGCCTTGGGCACTGACTGTCTGGTTTACTGCCGGATGCGCCCGTCAAGGGTTGGTGCGAAAGGTTCGTTCTCGGACAGATGCCGCGCCAGCACTTCTGCCAGATCGATCGCAGTGTCATAGCCGTTCATGCCGCCTTCGCGCAGCATCGCATAGCCATCGCCGCCACGGGCCATGAAATTGTTTGTCACAAGGCCGTATGTCGCGTCTGTGTCCAGCGGTTCCCAGCCATCTGCGCCCATCACTTCCACTTCCGAGACGCGGCCCTCATTTGGGGCGACCGACAGATCAAGCGCGAAACGGACACCCGCCACCTGCGGGAAGCGGCCTGCCCCTTCCTCGACGCCATTGACGCCGTGTTCAAGCGCGGCCAGCAAGGTGGCGCCTGTCACGTCCAGCGTGTACATGGTGTTCTGGAACGGCAACACGGTCAGCACATCGCCCAGCGACACGACCCCTGCCCCGAGCGAGGCGCGCAAGCCCCCGCCATTTGCCAGTGCGACCCGGATATCCTGATCGGCGACTTCGGCCAGCATCGCGTCTGCGACAGTATTGCCCATTTCGCATTCCTGCGCGCGACAGCTTTCGCGGCTGCCGTCAATGGCTGCGGCCAGTTCGGCAACAGGACGGCTTGTCATTTCCTCGATCGGGGCGCGCAGCGGTTCGATCAGGGCTTCGATATCTTCTGCAGGTGCATAGGTGGCATCCAGCAGGATCGTATCGCCAGTGGCCGAAACGACCGCCCCGTCATCGCCAAATTCCAGGGTCAGATCGCCCAGATACCGCGAGAAGGCGAAAGCCTGCACAATTGGCACGGCACGCCCTGACGGGCTTTCGACCAGGGTGGCGTATTCCACGGCGCCCTCTTCGGAATTGGACATCAGCGTGTGGCTGTGTCCGCCGATGATCGCTGAGATTCCATCCACGGCGGCGGCGATCTGCTGGTCGCGCACGAAGCCGACATGGCTGAGCACAAGGATCTTGCTGATGCCGCGGCCGTGCAGTTCGGCAACCTGTGCCGTCAGGCTGTCGATTTCATCCGCGAAGGTAACGTCATCGCCGGGCGAAGACAGGAACACCGTGTCCGGCGTCGTGACGCCAAGGATTGCGATCTCTTCGCCATCGCGCTCGATGATCAGATGGGGCGCGATCTTGCCATGCAGCGCAGAGCCTTCGGCGACGGTGATATTTCCCGACACAAACGGGAAATCCGCTTCATCTATCATCTGGGCAAGGCTGTCAGGTCCGCGATTGAATTCATGATTGCCAAGCGTCATCGCATCTATGCCGATCGCGTTCAGCATCTGGATCTCGGCCCGCCCGCCATAGGTGGTGTAATAGAGCGTGCCCTGCGACTGGTCGCCCGCATCCAGTGTCACGACTGCGCGCCCGTCTGCCTGATGCGCGTCCCGGTGCTGGCGGATGGCCGTTGCCAGACGCGCCGAGCCGCCGAAACAGTTGTTCTCTTCGGCATCCGAGGGCGAACAATTGGTGTTGTTGCGATTGATGTGGTCAATGCGGCTGTGCATGTCATTCAGGTGAAGGACAGCAAGCTTGAAGCCTGTGCCTGCCTGTGCAGTGCTGAGCGAAAAGCGCCCTGCGCCCGCCAGAGCAAGGCTTGCACCCGCCACTGTCAGAAAACTGCGGCGGTTGATGGAAGTGGTCGGCTTGTGGTTCGGCATGATCCTGATTCCCTGTCGCTGATCTGCGTCTTGCCCGACCGTCGCGCAGAGATACGACAGGGGCGTGACAAGCTTACGCCCGCGACGAGGGTTGGCAAGGTTTATCTGGCCGCCATCAGGGCGCGGCAAGAACTTGCTGACATTGTGCCGGAAGATCCGCCATTGTGAATTCGCGCGGATGGCGGCGGCGCGGCTGTGCCGGTTCGGTGCGTTCACGGCGCGGCGGGTTCAGGAAATCCGTCACCCACCAGTCAAGTGTTGCATCGCATCCGTTGCCGCCGTTGGAAAGCTCGGCAACGGTGGGTGTCTGGGTGACGCAATTGCGGCTGCCGCGTGGGCATTGCAGGCGCACATGAAAATGGTAGTTATGCCCGACCGCTGGCCGGATTTTTTGCAACCACGGGGTATCGGCGCGGGTGGCGGTTTTGCACATTTCCAGTTTGACGGCAGCGGCCACGAAAATCCGGTCGACCCGCGGATCAAGTGCCGCCTGTCTGAGAAGTTCACGATGCTGGCGCGTCCAGTTGGCATTGACGCTGCGCTGGTCTTCGCTGCGCACTGAGATGGAGCTGAGCGATTCGCGTTCCGCGCGTGACAGGTCCAGCCGACGCGGCGGCAGCATCCAGATATCGATATCCAGTCCGATCTGGTGGCTTGCATGGCCCGAGGTCATCGGCCCGCCGCGCGGCTGGCTGATATCGCCGATATAAAGCCCGTTCCAGCCGATCTGCACGGCTCTGCGCGACAGTTCCTGAACATACTCTATCGCCTCTGGATGCCCCCAGTTGCGGTTGCGCGACAGCCGCATCGCCTGCCATGTCGGCCCGGTTTCCGGCAGGCGCACAAGCCCGGCGGCACAGCCATTGGCATAGGACCCGATCGCTTCGGGGGCCTGAAGCGAGGGCATGGGCCGAGCGCCGAACAGCTGATTGGCAAGGGATTGCGCCGACACGCCGAGCGGCGTCAGGCACAGGATCAGGACGAGGAGGATACGCATTCGAGTTCTGGCTCACCTTCGGGTTTCACCCAGAGTAACAGGATCAGGCCCACAACAAAAAGCCCGATCAGGGGTGTCACCCCAAGTCGCTGACTGTCGGTCAGTGTGGTCGCAAGGGCAATCAGCCCCGGTGCGACAAAGGACAGGACCTTGCCTGACAATGCATACAGCCCGAACCCTTCGGTCATGCGCGCCGGGTCGGCCTGCCGCACCAGCATCGTGCGCGAAGCCGACTGCAGACTGCCCCCGCCTGCGCCGATCAGCGCCCCACAGATATAGAATACTGTATCGGGCAGGGTTGATCCTGCCGCCACCGGCATGAACAGGACCATGCTGCGATCTGTGCTGACGATGATGCTGCACACCAGAATCAGAATCAGGATGCAGACCACGATCACGGGTTTCGGCCCGAAGCGCGAATCAAGCTTTCCCCCGACCCAGCAGCCAACTGCCCCGACCGCTGCGGCCAGAATACCGAACAGCCCGATCTGGGTGATCGACCAGCCCAGAACGCCTGCGGCATAGATCCCGCCAAAGGCATAGATGCCATTGAGCGCGTCGCGATAGATCATCGAAGAGCCAAGATAGGCAAACAGGCTTTTGCGCGCTGGCAGGGCAATCAGTGTGGTTTTCAACTCTTGCAGGCCGCGCCTTATCGCGCCCTTGGCCTGTTTGGCCACAGGCGGATCTTTTACCCAAAGAAAGAAGGGGATGACAAAGACCAGATACCACAGCGCGGTAAACGGGCCGACCGCGCGCGTGCCTTCGCGCATCTCTGGATCAAGCCCCAGAATCGGGGCAATCCCGATCAGTGTGACGCCAGTATCATCCTCGGCCAGCAGCGCCAGCATGATGAACAACGACACCAGACCCCCGAGATAGCCAATGGCCCAGCCCGTGCCCGATATCCGGCCCCAGTCTGCCCGCGCCCCCAGACTTGGCAATATCGAATTGGTGAAGACGATGCCATATTCCAGCCCGACCATGCCGACAGCAAAAGCCACCAGAACCCAGATGAGCGTGCCATGATCCGCGTCCGGCACAGCCCACCACAATGCCCAGGCCCCTGCCATATAGAACAGTGACCAGATCACGATCCAAAGCTTCTTGTGCCCGGAACTGTCTGCGATCGCGCCCAGAACAGGGGCGCAAAGGGCGGTCAGCAGCCCTGAAATGGCCAGCATCCAGCCCCACATCGTCTGCCCTGAAACCGGGTCCGGGGCCACATAAGAGGTGAAGTAAGGCGCAAAGATGAAGGTCAGCAACAGGATGTTATAGGGCTGATTGGCCCAGTCGAACATCCACCAGCCCCAGATACGTTTGCCTGTCCCTGTCATGCGGTCCCTGCGGTTTTCACTGGCAGCAGTAAGTCAGTCGCGCCGCAGGCTGGCAAGCCCTAACCGGGACGGCTGCGATCACAAAGCCCTGCAACAGAAAAAGGCGGGACCCGAAGGTCCCGCCCGTCCAGCATTCGAAAGCTCAGATCGCCTTATTGCGGCAGGATCACGGTGTCGATCACATGGATCACACCATTGCTGGCCACGATATCGGCTTGTGTGACTGTGGCACCGTCAACTGTGACGCTGTCACCAACACCAATGGTGACGGACGCACCGTTCACGGTTTCCGCCATCATGCCGTCCGCGAGATCGGTCGACATCACTGTTCCGGGCACGACATGGTAGGTCAGGATCGCGGTCAGTGTCGGGATGTCTTCCAGCAGGGCCTCGACAGTGCCTTCGGGCAGCGCGGCAAAGGCCTCATCGGTCGGGGCAAAGACAGTAAACGGACCCTCACCTTTCAGCGTATCCACCAGACCAGCAGCGGTCACGGCGGCAACCAGGGTCGAAAAGGCTTCGTTACCGGCAGCGATATCGACAATGTCGCCAGCATGCGAATCGGCACTTGCCAGCGACGGCGCTGCAACAGCAAAAGCCAGAGTCAGGGCGCTTACAGTAGACTTGAACATGATATCCTCCAAAATTGTGTCAGGATTGACCTGAAGGCATATAGGGGGGGATCATCGTTTCGATGACCCCCTAAAAACTTGTGAAGGCTCTTGACCGCGTCCCGCGCCTCGCTAAGCCAGCGTCTGCTGCGCTTTCCAGTCACAAATAAGTGTTGCTCAGGCAGTGACAGATCGCATTTTCCTGCGCAAAACATGGGGTTTGCCAAGTGCTGGCGCGGCCTGACATGGTGCCCGTCAGGCCGCTTGCCTGGGGTTTTTCATTTTTCTTGGTTTTGGTACATTTTGCACTTGCGGGCTGAGGGATGATTGCCTAGATAGCGCTTCACCGGCGGCGGGGACGTTGCTGGTTGGGGCTTGAGCCGTTGGATTGGTTTGGGTTTCTGATTTCGGGGCAT
>SKWJ01000111.1 GCA_007128995.1 Paracoccaceae bacterium | reverse complement strand
TCCAAAGGCCCTGCAGTGCAGGGCCCCCGCGCACAGGCCGACCGCAAACGCTACCGTGACTTCGTTCAGCGAGAGGTGATGGCAACGCCCGGACTCGATGTCATTTTTGCTGAAGTCACCGCGCTTCTCTGGACCGGGGATAAAGTGCAGGGTATTCAGATCAATTCTGACACTGATTTGCAGGCACGCGCTGTTGTTCTGACAACCGGCACATTCCTTGGCGGCAAGGTTTTCATCGGGGATGTCAGCTATTCCGCTGGCCGGATGGGGGACAAGGCGTCCAGCGTGCTGGCAGAACAGTTGCGCAGCCTTTCCTTGCCGATGGGGCGTCTGAAAACCGGCACACCGCCGCGCCTGGATGGCACGACCATTGATTGGGCCGCGCTGGAACCGCAACCGGGTGATGCGCAGCCAGAGTATCTGTCTTTCCTGACCAGCCAGACAATTGCCCCGCAACTCAGCTGCGCGATTACCCATACCAACCCGCGCACGCATGAGATTGTCCGCGAAAATCTTGGGCGTTCGGCCATGTATGGCGGCAATATCGAAGGTGTTGGCCCGCGCTATTGCCCCTCGATCGAAGACAAGATCACGCGATTTGCGGAAAAAGACTCGCATCAGGTGTTTCTGGAACCTGAAGGGCTGGATGATACCACGGTCTACCCCAACGGAATTTCCACCTCTCTGCCAGAGGATGTGCAGCATGCCTATGTGCGCACGATGCGGGGACTGGAGAATGTGCGCATCCTGCAACCGGGATATGCGATCGAATATGACTATATTGACCCGCGCGCGCTGACATCCGCCTTGCGCCTGAAAGATGTGGAAGGATTTTATCTTGCCGGTCAGATCAATGGCACCACTGGCTATGAAGAAGCGGCGGCACAGGGGTTTGTGGCAGGTTTGAATGCGGCGCTGTCTGCGCAAGGCCGGGCGCCTGTCAGCTTTAGCCGTGCAAATTCCTATATCGGGGTGATGATTGATGATCTTACCCTGCGCGGTGTCGCTGAGCCTTACCGCATGTTCACATCGCGCGCAGAATATCGCCTGTCTTTGCGCGCAGATAACGCGGATCAACGCCTGACCCCATTGGCAGAAGAGCTTGGCTGCCTGTCAGACGCGCGGCGCATGGCTTTCACTGCAAAATCAGCACGGTTAGAGGGAGCGCGCACTGCTTTGCGGGCGCAGAGCTTCACCCCGCAAGACCTGAGCGCCGCAGGCCACAAGGTCAGCCAGGACGGTACGCGCCGGGATGGATTGGCGCTGCTGGGGCTTCCAGGGTTCGATTTTGCCGCCGTGGTGGCGCTTGCGCCTGCGCTTGCCAGCGTTGATGCCGCCACAAGGGCGCAGATCGAGAAAGAAATGGTCTATCATTCCTATCTGGAGCGGCAGGAAGCCCAGATCAAAGCCTTGGCCGCGGATGAGGCACGGCGCATTCCAGAAGGGTTTGATTACCGCGCAATTTCTGGCCTGTCGCATGAACTGGCGGGCAAACTGTCACAGCTTCGGCCGGAAACGCTGGGGCAGGCGGCCCGGATTGACGGAATGACACCTGCTGCGCTTGTCTTGCTGCTCTCGCGCTTGCAGGGGCGCAAACAGCGAGCATCTGCCTGATGGCCATGCCAGCTGGACTGCTGGATGTTTCACGTGAAACATTGGCCAAACTCGAGCAGTTCGCAGATCTTCTGGGCAAGTGGAATGCGCGGATCAATCTGGTCGCGCCCTCGACACTGCCGGATCTGTGGTCGCGGCATATTCTGGATTCGGCCCAGATTTTCCACCACGCCCCGGATGACGCCCGGCATTGGGTAGATCTTGGGTCTGGCGGCGGATTGCCGGGTGTGGTCTGTGCGATTCTGGCGTATGAGGCGCGGCCAGAGTGCCGATTCACCTTGATTGAGAGCGACAAACGCAAATCTGCTTTCCTGATGACCGCAATTCGAGAACTGGGAGTGTCAGCGAAGGTCCTGACTGAACGCGTCGAACAGGCGCCGCCGCAGGCGGCAGATGTCGTTTCGGCCCGCGCGCTTGCCCCTTTGCCTGCACTTCTGGCGCTTGTGGCGCGTCATCTGGCCGAAAATGGTACAGCTTTGCTGCCAAAAGGCAAAAATCACAGCGCAGAGCTTGCAGCCGCGCGTCGAGAGTGGCATTTTGACCATGTCGCCATCGAAAGCCAGACAGACCCGCTGGCGAGAGTGCTTATCCTGAAGGAAATCATGCGTGTCTGATCAGCCTGTCACCCGGACAATAGCGATTGCCAACCAGAAAGGCGGTGTTGGCAAGACGACCACCGCAATCAATCTGGCAGCCGCCCTGGCCGAGCGCGGTGAAAAGACCTTGCTGATCGATCTTGATCCTCAGGGCAATGCTTCTACCGGGCTGGGGCTGGAAGTGGCAAGCCGGAAATACACCACCTATGATCTGCTGTTTGGCGAACCGGGCGCGAGCGAGAGCGTCATGCCAACTGCGTTTGACAACCTGTTTCTTGTGCCTGCCACAACCGATCTGTCCTCTGCCGATATTGAATTGATGTCGCGGATGCGGCGCAGCTATCTGCTGAGCGATGCGCTGCGCCATCAGGATATCCGAGAGCGGCGTTTTGACTACATCCTGATAGACTGTCCCCCTTCGCTGAACCTGCTGACGATCAATGCGATGGTTGCGGCGCAATCGGTTCTGGTGCCCCTTCAGGCAGAGTTTTTCGCGCTGGAAGGGTTGTCGCAATTGATGCTGACAGTGCGCGAGTTGCGCGAGACAGCCAATTCCCATCTGCGGATAGAAGGGATCTTGCTGACCATGTTCGACCGGCGCAACAATCTGGCACAGCAGGTGGAAGCCGATGCGCGCGGCACATTGGGCGATATGGTTCTGACCACAATGATCCCGCGCAATGTCAGGCTGAGTGAAGCGCCCTCGCATGCTGTGCCGGTTCTGACCTATGATCCGCAGTCCAAGGGGGCGGTGGCGTATCGCGATCTGGCGCAGGAATTGCTTAGAAAACACAACAAGATACACAGTGAAGAGGCGATCTGATGACCGAGCGTAAAGCCGAGCGCCGTGGTCTTGGTCGTGGCCTGTCTGCCCTGATGGCCGAGGTCGCAACCCCTGAAACTGACAGCCCGCCGGCCGAGCGTGGGCGCAGCCAACGCTTGCCGGTGGAAATGCTGGTGCCCAACCCGGACCAGCCGCGCCGGCATTTTGATGACACGGCTTTGGCGGAACTGGCCATTTCGATCCGCGAGAAAGGGGTGATCCAGCCCCTGATCGTCCGGCCCAAGGGCGAGGTTTACGAGATTGTCGCCGGAGAGCGGCGCTGGCGGGCTGCGCAGCGGGCGCAATTGCATGATGTGCCGGTGATCATCCGGGAATTCTCGGATACCGAGGTTCTGGAAATCGGGATCATCGAGAATATTCAGCGCGCCGACCTGAACCCGGTGGAAGAGGCGATGGGGTATCGCGCGCTGATCGAGCGGTTTGGCCATACGCAGGAACAGCTTTCTGCTGCGATGGGCAAAAGCCGGTCGCATATCGCCAATCTGATGCGTTTGCTGAGCTTGCCTGAAGAAGTGCAGACCCTGTTGCGCGATGGCAAGCTGACCGCCGGGCATGCGCGGGCGCTGATCCCGGCAGATGATCCGGGAATGCTGGCGCGCAAGGTGGTGCTGGAAGGATTGTCGGTGCGCCAGACCGAGGCCTTGTTGAAGTCGCCGCAGGACAGCGGAAGTAAAAATAAAAATAAAACAAAGACTTATGCGAAAGATGCTGACACGCGGGCGTTAGAGGCGGATATATCGGCGGTTCTGGGCATGCCGATTGATCTGGATTATGCGGGCGGTGGCCGGGGTAAGGTGACAGTCACCTTTTCATCGATGGAGCAGCTTGACAGGTTGTGCAGTATTCTGGGCACGCCTGTCAGACGATAAGCGCGCGCAGGATGGCATTGAGCAGCGGACGTCCGGCATCCGTGGCGGCAAGGCGCGTCTCATCCCACTGGATCAGGCCCTGATCGCGTAATTCTTTCAAGGCCTGTTCGGGCAGGGCTGCGCCATTCAGCCGGGTGTAGCGCGCCAGATCTACCCCTTCGCGCAGGCGCAGACACATCATCAGGTATTCCAGCGCCTGTTCGGGCAAGGGAATGGGCGCGCGCGCGGTTTCGCCATGGCCGTGTTGTGCGACCTGATCCAGCCAGAGCTGCGGCGCAAGCGGGGTTTGCGTGGCATAGCGCGTGTTGCCCAGCGTCAGCCGTCCATGTGCGCCGGGGCCGATGCCCGCGTAATCGCCATAGCGCCAATAGATCAGATTGTGGCGCGACTGCGCGCCGGGCCGCGCGTGATTGGAGATTTCATAGGCAGGCATATCCTTGGCTGCACATATATCTTGTGTCATCAGGTACATATCTGCCGATATGTCGTCATCGGGCAGGCCTTTCAGCCCGCCTTGCGCGTGGCGCGCGCCAAAGGCGGTGCCGGGTTCTATGGTCAGTTGATAGAGCGAGAGGTGGTCCACGGCCATGTCCAGCGCGCTGTGCAGTTCCTGCGCCCAGTGGTCAGCGGTCTGGTGCTGGCGGGCATAGATCAGATCGAAGCTGACGCGGCTGAAGGCGGCGCGGGCGATATCAAAGGCGCGGCGGGCGTCCGCCGCGCTGTGCAGGCGGCCAAGGCGTTTGAGGTCGGTGTCATTGAGCGCCTGAACCCCCATCGAGAGGCGGTTGACCCCGGCATCGGCAAAGCCGCGAAAGCGCCCGGCTTCGACAGAGCCGGGATTGGCCTCCAGTGTCACCTCGAAATCATTGGCGCATGTCCAGTGTTGGCGGATGCGCTCAAGGAGCGTTGCCACCAGTTCGGGGTCCATCAGTGATGGCGTTCCGCCCCCGAAAAACACAGTGTTGAGAAGCCGCGTGCCAGTCTGCTGCGCGATGCGGTCAATCTCTGACAGATAGGCGCGTGCCCAGGCCTGCTGGTCGATCTGGGCACTGACATGGCTGTTGAAGTCGCAATAGGGGCATTTGGACTGGCAGAACGGCCAATGGATATAGAGGCCGAACCCGCCTTCGCGCCAATCTTCAGGCTGTGCGGTTCTGCGCGGGGCGGCGGTGTTCATCCCTTGAAGGCCGTGACCTCGACCTCGATCAGCATTTCGGGGCGGATCAGCCCGGCGATGACAATGGTTGCTGCGGGTCGGATCTCGCCCATTGCTTCGCCCAGTGCCGGGGTTGCAGGCTCGACAAGGGCGGCATCGGTGAATGTGTATTGCACGCGCACGATATCTTCGGGGGCGAAGCCGGCATCGCGCAGCACATCTGCGATGGTCTTGAAGCAGTTGCGGGCCTGATCAGCGACAGTGTCGGGCATTGTCATCGTGGCGTAATCATAGCCGGTGACGCCCGACACGAAGCACCAGTCGCCTTTGACGATGGCGCGGCTGAAGCCCAGTGTTTTATCGAATGGAGAGCCTGTGGAGATACGTTTAATGAAAAGCATCCTATCATGAGGGCTGTGATTGCCGCGCCACGATGCGAGAGCGCGTTCTTTTCGGCATGGGTCATTTCGGCGAAGGTGCGGGTGGCCCTGTCGGGCTGGAACATCGGGTCATAACCATGCCCGTCTGCGCCCCGGCGGGGCCAGACAAGCTGGCCGGTGACATGGCCTGCGAAGACTTCGTCATGCCCGTCCGGCCAGGCGAGGACCAGCGTGCAGCAAAACCGTGCCTGCCAGGGTTGGGGTGCCTGTGCGGCGATCAGTTTCGCATGGGTCTTTTCCATGGCCATGACAAAATCGCGCCCCTGCGGGGTTTCGGCCCAGTCGGCCGTATAGACCCCCGGCGCGCCATCCAGCGCCATGACTTCCAGCCCGGAATCATCGGCAAGGGCAGGCAGACCCGTGGCGCGGGCGGCGGCATGGGCCTTGATCCGGGCGTTTTCGACAAATGTCGTGCCGGTTTCTTCCGGCTCTGGCAAGCCGTGGTCGCGCGCCGAGGTGACCGCGATTCCCAGCGGGGTCATGATCTGCTGAAATTCTTCCAGCTTGCCCGCATTATGGGTTGCGACAAGCAGGGTGCGCTCGGAAAACTGCCTCATTGGATGGCGGCTTTCTGTGCGGCGATCAGTTCGGTCACGCCCTTTTCGGCGAGTGTCAGCAACTGGTCGAGTTCCGGGCGCGAAAAGGTCGCGCCTTCCGCGCTCATCTGCACTTCGACCATGCGACGCGACCCCAGAAGAATGAAATTGCCATCCACACCGGCGCTGCTGTCTTCGGCATAGTCGAGGTCCAGCACGGGCTGGCCTGCATAGATGCCGCAGGACACGGCGGCAAGATGGTCGGTGATCGGGTCTGACACCACATCGCCGGCCTTCAGCAGTTTGTTGACGGCAAGGCGCAACGCCACCCAGCCGCCGGTGATGGCCGCGCAGCGCGTGCCGCCATCGGCCTGAATGACATCGCAATCAATGGTGATCTGCCGCTCGCCCAGTGCCGAGCGGTCGACACAGGCGCGCAGGGACCGTCCGATCAGACGCTGAATCTCGACTGTGCGGCCCTGCTGCTTGCCCGAGGCCGCTTCGCGGCGCATGCGTGTATTGGTCGAGCGCGGCAGCATGCCATATTCGGCTGTGACCCAGCCAAGCCCGGTATTGCGCAGGAAGGGCGGTGTGCGATCTTCCAGCGAGGCCGTGCACAGCACTTTGGTATCGCCGACCGAGATCATGCAGGAGCCTTCGGCATGTTTGGTCGCATTCGGTTCGATTGAAATCTGGCGCATCGTGTCTAAGTGTCTGCCTGAAGGGCGCATGGAAAATCCTCTTTTGGGTCAGATGTTCCGATACAGGGCCTTGCGGGCGCAACGCAACCCTGATTGCCCTTGAAACCGGAGCGGTTTTGCAGTGCTCTTTGGAAAGAACGTGATTTGTCGGAGTTGACCATGCGCAAGACACCAAATGCGCAGGAATTGCTGAACGAGATGAATGACCGCTCGCGCGAAGTGTTTCGGCGGGTGGTCGAGGGATATCTGAATTCGGGGCATCCTGTCGGCTCGCGCAGTCTGACGCGCGACATGAGCGAGAAGGTCTCGGCGGCGACAGTGCGCAATGTGATGCAGGATCTGGAATTTCTGGGGCTTCTGGGCAGTCCGCATGTGTCTGCCGGGCGGGTGCCCACCAATCTGGGCTTGCGCCTGTTTGTGGACAGTCTGCTGGAGGTCGCGCCGCTGGATGCGAGTGACCGCGAGAAGCTGGACATGACGCTGGGCAGCAATGATCGCGATGTCTCGGCGCTGCTGGAGCAGGTGGGCGGCGCGCTGAGCGGGATCACGCAAGGGGCGTCTTTGGTGCTGTCGCCCAAGCATGAAGCCGCAATCAAGCATATCGAATTCGTGGCGCTTGCGCCGGATCGGACGCTGGTGGTGCTGGTCTTTGCCGATGGCCATGTCGAAAACCGCATTTTCACCCCGCCCAAGGGAATGACCCCCTCGGCCATGCGCGAGGCGGCGAATTACCTGAATTCGATGATCGAGGGGGCAACAGTGCCGTCGCTTCTGGCGCGGTTTCGCGCCGAAATTGCCCGCGACCGGCGCGAGATTGACACGCTGGCGGCGACACTGGTCGAACAGGGGCTGGCAATTTGGGAAAACAGCGAGGCAGAAGCGCGGCTGATCGTGCGCGGACGTGCGAATCTGCTTGACGAGGGCGCGCCCTCTGAAGATATCGAGCGCATCCGAACCCTGTTTGACGATCTGGAGCGCAAGCGCGATATCACCGAGTTTCTGGAACTGACCGAGCAAGGCGACGGCGTGCGGATATTTATCGGGGCC
>SKWJ01000039.1 GCA_007128995.1 Paracoccaceae bacterium | reverse complement strand
TATGACCGCCGGCAATCCATCAGCGCGCAACCGCGCGACCAGATCGGCGGCATCCCATGTTGCCAACTGCGCCGCCGGACCGTCCGGCACGATTGGTCCGCCACCAGTCGGGCGCGCGCCGAAATTGTCGGCTACGCCAAAGTCCAGCCGGTTTATCGCGGTCGTCTCGAGCCGCAGCGCAGGTGCGCCCAGCGCGAGCCCCAGCGCAAGATGAAAAACCGGGCGGGTGTGCGCGATCAGATCACAAACCGTTTCCGGGACGGTCGCAAGCTGGACCTGCGTGGTCACGGTACGGATCGTGACGCCGTGAAAGACTTCGCCCTCGACCTTGGGCAGCAGGGTGGCTGCGGGGTTGTCGGGCAGGCCGGCAAAAGGCTGCGAGCCTGTGACAAGGCCAATCATGCCCTTGGCTCCGGCCGAAGGGCGACGCGGAGCAGGAACCGTGACAGGGCATCGTCAAAGGCTTCCGGCGCCTCGATCGGGGCCATATGGCCAGTATCGGGGATAACCTCGAACTGTGCATCGGGCAATCTGGCAGCAAGCGCACGCGCATCGTTCAGATCGACAAAACTGTCTTCGGCAGCGGCAAAGACGGCGGACGGACACTCGATTGCCCCCAGCCTTGGGGCATAGTCGCACCCGAAAGGCGCCCGAAAACTGTGGCGAAGGCTTTCCTGATCCATCTGCGCGCGCCAAATCTGGAACTCGGCCACAGCCTGCGGATTGCGCGCGGCCCATTCTGGCGCGAAGATAGCCTGTGCCTGAGCGCGGGCAAAAGCCTCTGGTCCCAGCTCCGCCGCTTTGGCCAGCATGGCGTTGGTCGCAGCCTCTGCCTCTGGTGGGCAGGTGACGCCACCACAGGCGATCACCAGCCCGGCGGGGTCCGTGCCCGGGCGCAGCGCCAGATCAGCCGCCACCATGCCCCCCATGGAAAACCCCACAAGGACTGGCCGTTCAATGGCCAGGGTCTCCAGCATGGCCGCCACATCCTCGGCCAGATCGGGAACACGCAGTTCGGCCCTGATGGAGGACGAGCGTCCATTGCCGCGCAGATCGGGTGCCAGGACACGCCATCCGGCGACCGCAAGCCGTTGCATCTGGGCGGACCACAAGCGCGCAGCATCCCAGCCAAGCCCATGGATGAGGATGATCGACGCTCCGCCGTCGGGCCCGGCACATAGCACACTCAGGCGCTCGGTGCCCAAGGAAACCTCGTGGCGCTTGATCTGGGCCACACTGTCTGATGACAACTGTTCGTTCATGGGTGAATTGGGCGTGTCGCCGTGAACATAGGCAAGCCTGTTTTTCACGCGACACATAACGGCAAGCATCTCGCGCCCTGACGTTAACGCATTGCGCATTTGATGGGCTCACATGCTTAAATTTTCGATAATCGATGAATTTTCGAAAACATGATGCAGCGAATCGCTATTCCAGACTCAGGAAAGCGCGAACGGCATGCTGTTCTCTCGCCTGGAATGCAGCGCCCAAGTTGCCCAGAGCAGCACAACCGACCGGACAGTCATCGCAACATCAGACACAGAAAGCAGCGCGCCATGGATCATCGCACCACCCCGCCCCGTCATCCCTCACTCGTCCGCCTGAATGCCGGGCGTCCGCTCAGCCGTCGAAACTTTCTGGGGGCGTCTGCCGCCTCTGCGGGCGCGCTGGCGCTGCCTGCGGGGCTTTTCGGCCTGCCCGTCACAGCGCAGGCGATGGACACGACCATCCACCAGCTTGGCTGGGTCAAGTCGATCCAGTTCGGCGGTCACTTCGCGGCCATTCACAATGGCTATTTCGCAGAGGAAGGGATCGAGGCAGAGTTTCTGCCGGGCGGCCCCGGCACGACCGGATCGGATGTCGCCGTCGCCACGGGCCAGATCACGACCACCGATACCGATGTCGAAGGCACCATCCGCTCGCGTACCGCCGGAGTGCCGGTAAAGGCTTTCGGAGCGATCATGCAGCGCGCACCCGGCGCCGTGATGAGCCTTGCCGAAAATCCGATAAACACACTCGAAGACTTCGTGGGCAAGACCATCGCCATGCCCGACGGCACGCGCCCGCAGATGACCAACCTGCTGCGCAGCGCCGGGATCGACACGAATAGCGTGACCTTCGTGCCGGTCGGCACTGACCCCGGCATTCTGGCCGCAGGACAGGTGGACGGCTATTATGGCTGGGCCACCAATCAGGGCGTCATGCTGCAACTGCGGGGCGTGGATCTCGCGATTGCCTACATGAACGATCTTGGCGTGCCCGGCCATGCCGGCGTCCTGATCGCTTCGGATTCCGTGATCGAGGAAAATGCCGACCTGCTGATCCGTTGGTTGCGCGCCGAAATACGCGGCTGGCAGTGGCACCTCGACAACCCCGAGGAAATGGCCGAGCTGATGGTCGAAACCTATGGCCAGCGCGGGCTGGATCTGGAAGCACAGATCGCAGAAAGCCGGATGATGGCAGATTTCGTACCTGTCGGTGCCGCCGCCGAGCATGGCCTGCTGTGGCTCGAGCCGGATGCCTTTGAGGCAGGTCTGGAATTTGCGGTTGCTGCCGGCGACATGGAGCCGGGGCAGTTTACCATTGACGATGTCATGACGCAGGACCTGATCCGCACCGCCCATGAAAGCCTTGGCTGAGAGGGCGGCTGGTGACCAACGGGTCGATCCCCTTTGCCCACCTCCTGCGCGGCCCTGATACGGCTGCGCAGGGGGCGGGCGTGGTGCATCTGTCAGGCGGCCAGATCGCGCAGATCACCCCTGCGCCCCTGCCCAGCGCACCAGCGGCAGGCGACATCCTGATGCCCGCGCTGTGCAACGCCCATGACCATGGGCGCGGGCTGCGCACTGTGGCATTTGGCGCGCAAGACGATACGCTCGAGGTCTGGCTTTCCGCCCTGTCGCTAGAGCCAAAGGTCGACCCCTATCTGCGGGCTGCCGCCGCGTTCGGGCGTCTGGCGCTGTCGGGTGTCGGTGTGCTGAACCATTGCCACAACGCACAGGACCCACAGGCCTTGGTGGATGAAGCCTGCGCGGTTGCGCGCGCCGCAGCCGATGTCGGGCTGCGGGTGGCATTCGCCGCGCCTGTCCTTGGGCATAACCCACTGAGTTATGGTGACCCCGGCCCGCTTCTCGACGCCCTGCCCGAGGGCTTGCGCACCGAAGTCGCGAACAGGCCCCGCGCGTTGCCTTCAATGGCCGCGCAACTCGATGCTGCAGAAGAGGTGTTCACCCTCGCCTCGCCGCATTTCCTGCCGCAATATGGGCCAGTAGGGCCACAATGGGTGGATGCGGACACTCTGGGCGAGATAGCTGCGCGCTCGGCCCGGCATGACCGCCGTGTTCACATGCACCTGTTGGAGACAAGGGCACAACGCGAATGGGCCGATTCCACATATCCTGACGGGCTGATCGCACATCTTGATGCGCTGGGGCTGTTATCCCCACGGCTGACCGTGGCGCATGGCACATGGTTGCGCCCTGATGAATGCGCATTGCTGGCCGCGCGCGGGGTTATGGTGTCGGTCAATACCTCGTCCAACCTGCGGCTGCGCTCGGGCATAGCGCCCGTGGCCGATTTCGTGGCGGCGGGCTTGCGTTTCGGGATGGGGCTGGATGGCATGGCCTTTGATGATGACGAGGATGCACTGCGCGAATTGCGCATGCTCTGGCATCTGCAGCGCGGCTTCGGACTGAATGATGTGCTGACACCGCAATCACTGTGGCGGGCTGTGCTCAGCGATGGGCGCGCGGCGATTCTGGGCGAAGATGGTGGCGGAACCGTCATACCGGGCGCGCCCGCCGATCTGCTTGCGCTGTCGACCGACCGGATCATGGCCGACACGATTGCAGACAGGTGCCACCCGTCTGAGCTGCTGCTGACCCGCGCCACCAAGGCCGATGTCGCAGGGCTGTGGGTTGCCGGGCGCCGGATTGTCGCTGACGGGCGATGCCTGGGCATAGATCTGCCTGAGATCGAGGCGGAGTTGCTGGCACAGGCGCGGGCAGGTGCCGCGCCCATGGACACTGCCGCACAAGGTGCAAGAGCCGAGGCCATGCGCGGATATTTGCACGCAGGCTGCCATTGCGTGCCCCCGCCAACACGCAACAAGAGGGCCGCAGAATGACCGAAATCGTGCTGAGCGATGTCTCGAAGCGGTTCCGCCTGCCTGATCGCGAGGTGACAGCGCTGGACGGCATCACGGAAACATTTCGTTCGGGCAGCTTCACGGCGCTGATCGGGCCTTCGGGATGCGGGAAGTCCACATTGCTGCGGTTGATCGCAGACGTCCTGCCGCCGAGCACCGGCGAAATCCGCATCGGCAATCATGACCCTGCCATCGCGCGTCGCTCGCATGAGATCGGCTTTGTCTTTCAGGATGCTTCCTTGTTGCCATGGCGCACCGTGCTGGACAATGTCAGCCTGCCGATAGAGGTCGCAGGCAAGGCCCCCGCGCGCGACCCGCGCGCGCTGATCACCATGGTCGGGCTTGCCGGTTTCGAGCAGGCGCGGCCATCGCAACTGTCGGGGGGCATGCAGCAGCGCGTGGCAATCGCGCGCGCACTGGCACTTGAACCCAAGGTCCTGTTGATGGACGAGCCCTTTGGTGCCCTTGACGAAATTACCCGCCAGCGCATGAATCTGGAATTGCTGGATATCTGGAAGGCCTCAGGCACCACCGCCGTGCTGGTCACCCATTCGATCAGCGAGGCGGTGTTCATGGCCGATACCGTGCTGGTGCTCAGTGCCAATCCGGGCCGGATCGCACACCGCATCCATATCGATCTGCCGCGTCCGCGCCGGCTTGAAATGATGCGCCTGCCCGCCTTCAACGCTGTCGAAAACGACGTGCGCGCAGCCCTGTTCGATGATGGCACGCGGGTGCCCGCATGACAGGCAGGTTGCTTGACGGGGCGCTGTTGCCACCAGCGCTGGTTCTGCTGGCCGTCGCGGTCGGGGCAGAGCTTGCGAAAGCCGCCGGCCTGCTGCCCGTGACTGTGCCCGCACCCAGTCAGGTCCTGGCCATCCTGCCCGATGCGCTGGACGATCTGCTTCACCATGCCGGGCGCACGGTGCGTTCGGCGGTGACGGGGTATGCCATTGCCGCCGGTCTGGCGCTGGTCATGGCCGCTGTCGCGCTGGCACTTCGGATGCTGGAACGCCCGATTGTCAGTCTGGCCGTGCTGGTCGATTGTATCCCGCTGATCGCCATCGCGCCGATCTTTGTCATCTTCATCGGCCAGGGGCCGAGGCTGCATGTCACTGTCGCCGCGATTTCGGCGTTTTTTCCATTGCTGATCGGCTGTGTTCAGGGGTTTCGCAGCACAGACCGCAACATGGACGAGCTGTTTCACGTGATCGCGGCATCGCGCTGGCAGCGGTTGTGCAAGCTCGCATTGCCAAGCGCGCTGCCCTATCTGTTCGCCGCACTCAAGATCGCGGCACCCCTGGCCTTGCTTGGAACGCTGATCGCGGAATGGATGGGGACTGATCGCGGGCTGGGCGCGATGATCGTTTATGCGCTCTTTTCATTCAACGTCCCACTTGCGTGGCTTGCCATTGTCACTGTCTGCGCCCTGTCCGCGCTGGCTTACGGCCTGATCGCGCTGGCCGAGCAGCGCGTGGTCGGTTGGTCCCGGCCGCCAGACACTCTGGCAGGGGGGCGCTGAGATGGCACGCGCTGTCGCGGAACCCGACGCACGGCTTTTGCCCGGCCGCTATGCCGAGGCGCAGGAGCGCCTTGCCGCGCTGCGACGCGCTATTGTGTTCGCGGTGCTGTTGATGGGCACGCTGCTGCTTGTCTGGGCGGGGATCATCGCGGCACTTGATGTTCCGCATTACATGGCACCGTCGCCGCAGGCTGTTTGGGGGGCGCTGACCGGCGAGTGGGCGGTGCTGTCGAAAGCGCTTGGCTTTACCCTGCGCTCCACGCTGGCGGGCATGGCGCTTGCGCTTGTTCTCGCGCTCGTGCTGGCGGCGCTCTTTACCTTCTCGGACCTGCTGTCGCGGGCTTTCCTGCCGCTGATCGTGATCCTGCGCACAGCACCCATACTGGCCATCGCACCCCTGCTGATCATGATCTTCGGGCGCGGGCAGGCCACATCGGTCGCGGTCGTGGTGATGGTGTCCGTCGTTCCGCTGATGGTGAATGCCGCGCGCGGCTTTCGCTCGGCGCCCGCGAATGTTGTGGAACTGATGCATGTGTGCGGTGCAAGCTGGTGGCAGACCTTTCAGAAGGTGCGGTTGCCCTTCGCGGCCCCTTATGTCTTTACCGGCATACGCATGGCCGCAGCCGGGGCGGTGCTGTCGGCGATGCTGGCCGAATGGCTGTCAGGGGCACCGGGGCTGGGCACTCTGATCCTTGAAGCGTCGTCTTTCAGGCGCCTGCCGCTCATGTGGGCAGGGGTCGTGATCAGTATGGCGGCTTCTGTCAGCCTGTATGTCGTGACCGTGCAGCTTGAACGAAAGATGACCCGATGACACACCCGTTCGCACTGACCGGCCATGCCGTGTTCGTTACTGGCGCAGCCAAGGGCATGGGCCGCGCAATCACGCTGGAGCTGGCAACGGCCGGGGCCGATATCGTGCTGGCCGGGCGGGATACAGCCGCGCTGGAAAGTGTCGCAGCCGAAGTCCGCGCACTGGGCCGCAGCGCCCTCGTGCATGGCTGCGACATCACGGATGAAGGGTCTGTGCAGGCCGCTATCGATACCGCTGCCGCGACACTCTCACCAGATACCTGGGGGCTCGTGAATGTCGCCGGGGGCACCGGGCCATCCGGCAAGATGGTCTGGGAACACACGCTGGAAGATGTGCGCACCGTTTTTGATGTCAATCTGATCGGCAGCTTTCTGACCATGAAATACTTTCTGCCCCGGATGATCGCGGCAGGCACAGGCAGCGTGGTCAATATCGGCGGAACCTTCGGGTTCAAGGGCGTGCGGCAGGCATGGGCCTACGGCGCCACCAAATGGGCATTGCGCGGACTGACGAAGTCAGCGGCCCTTGAGGTCGGCGCGCGCGGCGTGCGGGTGAACATGGTCTCGCCCGGAGGGGTCGAGGGGCCAAGGCTGACCCGTCAACTGGGCCAGGCCGCCGAGCGCGAAGGCAAACCATACGAGGATGTCTATGATGCGTTCCGCGCCACCTCTGCCATGAAGCGGATGAGCACCGACAAAGATATCGCCATGGCCGTGCTGTTCCTGCTTGGCCCCGGTGCTGCCAATTTCACCGGGCAGGATCTGCTGGTCGATGGGGGCACGATTGTCTGATGCAGCACGTCATGCGGACCGCTAGTGCCTCAGGCGCCTGCGTGCAGCCGGCCCAGCACATCCGAAACGGCGGCACCCGTCATAGCGATATGTGTCTCGAGCAACTGGCGGCATGCTGGGCCGTCCCTGTCCAGACCGGCTGCGACAAGGCCATCATGGTGCGCCGACAACGCTTCCTGAACCTCGGGGCTGGGGGGCGCGAAGCGCCTGTAGCGATCAAACTGATCACTCAGATGGTCGCAGAAATGAATCGTCCATTTCGATCCGCAGGCGGCGATCAGCGCGCGGTGAAGGGCACGATGCGCCGTTTCCCATTGCGAGACATCGCGCGCATCGCGCCCGGCCCTGACAAGTTCCGCCGCGCGCCCCAGCCGGGTCAGATGGCGGTGTGCAAGCACAAGCCGATCTTCCCATGTATCATCCCCGGCCAGCACCGACGCTTCGGCGGCTGCCGGTTCAAGCCGTCCGCGCATCGTCACGACATCACGCCATTCCGACAGGTCCAGCGGCGGCACGCGAAAACCGCGATTGCTCTCTTGCAAGACCAGCCTCTGGCTGGCCAACCGGAACAGCGCCTCGCGCAGCGGGCTGGGGCCTATGCTGTAGCGCGCGCGCAAATCCGAAAGCCGCAGGGCCGCGCCAGGGGCGTGGACCCCCATCAGGATGTCGGTCCTGAGCGCCGTATACGCACGCTCACTGGCAAGCAGTGTCGCATCGCTGGCAGAACCGTTGGCGGGGTCGGGAAAACTCATGGCAATATCCGCGCACAGACCTGCGCTCCTTACTATGGTCGGCAACATATGCGCAATAAAAGAACCGACGCGCGGGCGCACAATCGCAGCAGACTGTCACGCGTCGCGCGGGTCTCGGCGTTCGTGACATGAGCCCAACCAAGGAGGCAGCACATATGACACCACGCATCGGTGTAATCGGTGCCGGAATGATCGGCAGCTGGCATGCGCGTATCCTTTCCGAACTGGGGCCTATGACGCTTGCAGGGATATGCGATTCCGACACGGCGCGGGCCGCAGCGCTGGCAGATAGCCTCGCCGCGCCATCATGGGACGAGCCTGAGCGCTTCTTCGCCGAAGCGCAGTTGGACGGGGTCATCATTGCCACCCCCGAGGGCGTGCATGCCGAACAGGTGGCACTGGCCGCAAAGGCGGGCTGTGCCGTGATGATCGAAAAACCCGCCGCGCCCGACACTGACGGCGTGCGCGCGATCATGCAGCATGTGGCCGAAAGTGGTATCATGTCGATGGTCGGCCATGTCGAGCGCTTCGAGCCCGGATCGGCATTGTTGCGCGACGCCGTGGCGCAAGGGGTATGCGGGCAGATCTCTGCCATCATGGCAAGGCGACAGTTCGGGCCGGGCGGTGCCGAAAAATATGCAACCTCCTCCACCTTGCGTATTCTGGCGGTCCATGACTTCGATCTGGTCCGCTGGGTGCATCCGGTTGCTGTGCGCGAGGTTCATGCCGTGGCCGGACGCGGGGCGGTTCATGCCGCCACAGGGCTGGACGACCATGTGATCACCACCATCAGCTTTGTCGATGGCGCGGTCGCGTGCGTCGAGAGCGGCTGGACGCTGCCCCGCGCCTATGCGGATTTCGACAGCCCGGCAGGCTGGCAGGCCGCAGGCAACAACCGTCTGGATGTCTATGGCGCGGACGGTTTCGTCTCGAATGACATGGCATTGCGGCACCAGCCGCTCGTGGCCTTTGACACTTCGGGCGGGTTTCGCGCAGCCGGGATACGCCATCAGCCCGTTGTGCATGGCCGCGTACAAGGGGCGCTGCGCGCCGAGGTCGCACATTTCGTGGATTGCATCGCCACCGGAACGCAACCGATTGCCGGATTGGAAGATGCGCTGCGCGCCGTGGCACTGGTCGAGGCCGCCGAACAGTCACTGGCGCTAGGCCAACCCGTGCGCCCCAGTGCCTGAGATCATGGCACACTATTCCGGCCCCGTTATCGACGCACATCACCACTTGTGGCGCGCTCCCCCCGGAAACCATGCGCAGGCGCATCCGTGGCTGAAGGACAAGCCTGCACTGACACGCGATTTCACGGCAGCTGATTTCGCAGCTGATTTCGCGGGTATCGATATCGTGGCCACAGTCTGGATCGAGGCGCTGGCAAGAGACCCAGAGGCCGAGCTGGCGCGCGCCGAGGCCGAGCGTCGTGCCAGTGAAGGGCGGATCGCCACGGGGCTGGTCGCGCATGCGCCGCTGGACGCACCCGACATCGGCGCGCGGCTGGACCGGTTGATGCAGTGCAGCCCGGCCTTGCGCGGCGTCCGTGACATCGTGTCCAGCGGGGCGGGACGGTCCAGCCCCGCGCGGCGGGCCGACTTGCTGGCATTGCCCGGTTTTCACGCAGGGCTTGGCGCGCTGGAGGACCGTGGCCTTTCGCTGGACCTGATGCTGCGCCCGCACCAGATGCTGCAAGCCGCAAAACTGCTCGAACGGCGTCCCGGATTGTCCGTGGCAATCGAGCATGCGGGCGACCCTTGGGACCAGACAGCTGCCGGGCTGTCCGAATGGGCACAGGGCTTGCGTGCACTCTCCGAGCAGCCAGCAACCATCCTGAAAGTGTCCGCACTGCAATGTCACGACCCCGGATGGACCATGGACAGCCTCCACCGACTTGTCACGCCAATGACCGAAATCTTCGGCCCCGAGCGCATGGCCTGGGGGTCTGACTGGCCAGTCCATGATAGTGCCTGCCCGGGGCCTGTTGCCTTCGCTGCCATGTGCAAGCTGACCGAAAGCTGGGCCGCGCAGGCGCGAGACAGCTTTTTTAAGGGAACGGCACAACGGTTTTATCGGATCGATCTTCCGTCCCTGCATGTGGACAGGGCAGCGTCAGGCCAAGATTGAGCCTGCGCGCCTGGGTCTGCCCAGCCGTCAGATCGCGACCGGGTCACCCCTCTTCGAACCGGATCGGCTGCGCGCCTTCCCACAAGACGCGGCGGCCAAGTTCGGGCAGGTTGTCCAGCCCCCCTGTCAGCGTGATGAAGTGATTTCCGGCAAGCTGGCCCATCTTGGACGAGAAATCGAGGCCACCATAAGCGATCAGCAATTCGGTTTCGCTGATCCCGCCGGGGTAAAGCAGCACATGGCCCGGTGCGGGGTGGCTGGTGTGGTTCTCGTAGCCAATGCCAAAATCGGTATCGCCAAGCGGAACCCAGACGCCCTCGCCACTCCAGCGGACATGGACGATCTGCCCCTCGAAGGGCATGCGCTTGCGAAAGGCGGCGACGGTCTGAGGCGCGGCGGACGTCTCAAAACGGGCCGGGAAGGTGAATCCTGCGGCGGTGACGGTCAAGGTATCCATGTCATTCTCCATTCATGGGGTGGCGGGCCGGTGAAATCCGGTCCGGGTGGTCGCGAAATGCTGCTGCAGCCAGAAGGGATCGCCAAAGGCGGGGCGATCCGTGGCAGTCACGGCGCGTAGCGTTGTGTCACAGTTGCGCGGCGCCGGGCTGGGCATGATGGGGCGCAGGTGTCGGCCTGTCCCGGGCACCCCCACTGGCGCACCGTCCTGCGCGACAACCATGCCGCGCAGCATGGTCAGCACTGGAAGGCCCGTCACCTCGCGGCCCTCATACGCGCTGACCTTGCCACGGCTGTGAAGCTTATCCGCACGCAATATCGCGCGGGCCTTCATGTCCACCAGCACGATATCGGCATCCGCGCCCAGCGTCAGGCTGCCCTTGCAATGGGACAGCCCAAAAGCGCGCGCCGGGGCACCTGCCATCAGCCGAACCACATCCGGCAGGCCAAGGCGACCGTCATTCACCGCCGTCAGCATCAGCGGCAGCGACGTTTCGACCCCCGGAAAGCCGCAGGCCACGTTCCAGATACTGTCGGGCGCCAACCGGTCAGCCTGCTTTTCCGCAATGCTGTGGGGGGCGTGGTCGGTGGCGATCATGTCGATACTGCCATCGGTCAGTCCGGCCCAGATCGGCGCCTGATGCGCGGCTTCGCGGATGGGCGGGTTCATCCGCAAGACATGCCCGCCCGGCAGGAGCGACTCTTCAGCCGACAGATAAAGGTATTGCGGCAATGTCTCGACCGTCAGGTCAACTCCGCGGCTTTTCCACCAGCGAATATGCGGCAGCGAGCGCGCACAGCTTTCATGAACAATATGAATGCGCGCCCCGGTCCACTCTGCCAGCGTGGCCGCGCGGTTCAGAGCCTCGACCGCGACAATATCAGTGCGCGCCGCCAGATGCGCCATCGCATCGGTGCGACCCGCCGCCTGAAGCGCCTTTTGCCGCCAGAACAGGATCGGCGAGTTCTCGGCATGGATCGAGCAGCGCAAGCCAAGTTCCGCTAGAATTTCAAAGCCCTCCAGAACAGCACCATCTGATGGGCAAGGCAGATCGCCGGTGGTGTTGCCCAGAAACAGCTTGAACCCGATCACCCCGGCTGCGGCCAGCGCGTCAATCTGATCGAGATTTTGCTCGCCCAGCAGGCCGTACAGGCCGAAATCGACAATCGAAGCCGCCTCGGCCAGCGCAGCCTTGGCGGCAAGGTCTTCGGGCGTGGCTGTTGCCGGGCTTGTGTTGGGCATGTCGAAAACTGTCGTCACACCGCCCACTGCCGCTGCCTGTGAACCCGTCTGCCAGTCTTCCTTGTGGCCCATGCCGGGCACACGGAAATGCACATGCACATCGATGCATCCAGGCAGCACCATGCGCCCCGTCGCATCAATGACCCGCGCCGCCGGGGGGGCAAAGCCGGGGGACGAGATCGCGACAATCCGGCCTTCGTGAATGGCAATGTCGCCTGCAAACATGGCAGTTTCGGTGACAAGGGTTCCATTGGTTATGACAGTGTCCACCACCGACTGTGGCGCTGTTTCAGGGCTGTGCATGTAAGGCTCCATCTTGGTTCATTGCGCAAGGCAGGCTCATAGCGTTGCCCAGCCACCATCCACCGGCAGATCAACACCGGTGATCTGGGCTGCCACGTCCGAAGCGAGGAACACGCAGGCTGCGGCAACATCCTCGGGGGTCGAGACACGGCGCGTGGCATAATCAGCAGCGTGGCGCGCCATTGCTTCTTCTTCAGTGATACCCAGCCGTGCGGCCATTTCCGGCACGACCTTGGTCCGAAAGCGCGGCCCATCAACCATGCCGGGCGCAACGATATTGACCGTGACCCCATGAGGCCCGAGTTCAAGCGCAAAGCTTTTGGTCAGCCCGCGCAATCCCCATTTCGAGGACGAATAGGCCAGCCGGCCCGCGCGCCCACGCATCCCGAACGTGCCGCCCACATTGACAATCCGGCCGTACCCGCGCGCCTTCATACCCGGGGCCACGGCCCGCATCATGCCAAAGGGACCGGCGACATTCAGTTCCATGATCTGGTCAAACTCTGCGCGGTTGGTTTCCGCACCGGTCTTTCCGATAGGCCCTGTACCGCCTGCCACATTGACAAGGATATCCACGCCACCGAATTCTGCCTCGGCGGCTGTGACTGCGGCGGTGCAATCAGCTTCTCGGGTGATGTCGCAGGCGACGACAAGCGCCCGGCCACCCTGTGCGCGGATGTCAGCGGCAACAGGTTCGATTGCATCTGTGTCGCGGCCTGCAAGCACAAGGCGGCAGCCCTCTGCGGCGAAAGCGTGCGACACTGCCGCCCCCATTCCCTTCGCCGGTCCAGTGATCAGTGCGACGCGCTCGCGGAGCCCTAGTTTCATTCCTCTGGTCCTATTCATGTTGTGTTTCAGAGAGTGTGGCCGCGCCCTGCCGCGCGAGCAGAAGCAGCGCGGCATCGGCCCCCGGCGGGCCGATCAGCGAAAACCCGACAGGCAGGCCACCCACCGAGAGCCAAGGCGCAGTGAGTTCCGGCAAGCCCAGAAGGCCCGCCAGTGCGGTGCGCGACAGGATCGCCGCGCGCGCGCCCTCAAGCTCGGGCTCAGGGGCATGGCGCGCAGGCGCAGGCCCCGGGGTCGTGGGCATGACCAACAGCCACCCCGACCCGAGCCGGGGCAAAACCGCGCGCTCCAACTCTGTGCATATCTGATTACCCGCGTCGAACTCTGCTGAACTGACCGCGCGGGCCGCGGCAAAGCGGCGGGCTGCAACGGGCCCAAGCGCCGGACGGTGAGTCTCGATCCAGGGACCATGCGTGTCCCAAGCGGCGCGGCCCTGCAAAGCTTTCCAGGCCTGTCCCCAACTGGCGGGGCCCGACCCGATGGACGATGTTGCCAGCGGCACGCCAAGCTGCGCGGCCAGCGCCTTTGCGCGCGAAAACAATGCTGCGTTCAGCGCGGCATCCAGCCCTTCGGTGATTTCCGGGGGCACCCAGACAGCGCGCGGCACTGGCGCAACCGGGCCCTTGCGCAACAGCACTCCGCCGATCTCGGCAAGGCTTTCAGCTGTCGCAGCGAACCAGCCGACCGTGTCAAAACGCGGGGCGAGCGGCACGACACCGACCGTGGAAACAGCGCCATGGCTGGGGCGCAGGCCAAAGAGCCCGCAAAAACTGGCCGGAACCCGGACCGACCCGCCAGTATCGGTCCCAAGGGCAAAATCGCAATACCCGCGCGCCACCGCCACCGCCGAGCCGATGGATGACCCGCCCGCCAGACGATCAGGCGCACGCGGATTGTCGGGCGCCCCTTCCCCCTGACCCAATACCCCGAACATCATCTCTTCGGTGGTCGTCAGTCCGGCAAGTCGCGCACCAGCATCAAGCAAGCGAAGGATCACGGGCGCTGTTGCGCATGCCGGGGCCTCGACCGCGGCACGGGCCGGGCAGCCCGCCCCTGCCACCCGCCCGGCAATATCGAACACATCCTTGGCGGCAAAGATCAGCCCGTCAAGCGCGCCGCGCCCGGTTGCGGCGCAACGGATGTCAGCATCCGCGTAAATGCCATGTGGCACAGAAGTGCTGGTGGCTGCGGCGCTCATACCGACAGCCCCATCAAACGTGGCAGAAACAGCGTCAAATCAGGCAATGCGGCCAGCAGGACGATCACGGCAAAGACAATCACCAGATGCGGCAACAGCGGGCGGGCCACATCCTCGATCCGCACCCCCGCGACCGAACAGGCCACCAGCAAGGCCGAGGCAACAGGCGGTGAAAAAAGCCCGATGCCGACACAGCCGATCACGACCACCCCGAAATGGATCGGGCTGATACCAAGCGCATTCACCAGCGGCAGGGCGATCGGGATAAGCATGACCATGATCGCCAACTCGTCCATGATCATCCCCAGAAGCACGAAAATGACGATGACGCACAGCAGGAACACAAAGGGTGTCAGCTCATATGCGCCGACCGTTTCCACCAACAGGCGCGGGATCTGGTTCGCGGTCAGGACCCATGAGAAGATACCGGATATCGTGACCATGATCAGGACCACACCGCAGGTCAGGACCGCCGTGCCCAGAACCTCGAACAGGTCATGGACGGTCAGGCTGCGATAGATGAGCCCACCTAACGCGAGGGCATAGAGCACCGCGACGACGCCAGCCTCGGTCGCGGTAAAGACACCGCTGAAAATGCCGCCGAACACCAGCACGGGCAGCACCAGCGCAGGCAAGCCTGCGCGCAGAGCGCCCCAGCGCTCTGGACGCGACAGGCGGGGCAGGACCTGTATATTGGCGGCGCCTGCGTGCCAGCGCACATACAGCATGATCGCGATCGCACAGCAGAACGCAGGTAGAAAGCCAGCAGCGAACAGCGCCGAAACAGAACTGCCGGTAAGGCCACTGAACACGATCATCGACATCGCCGGTGGCACAAGGATACCCGCCGCACAGGCACCTGACAGGATTGCGGTCGCATCTGAGCGCCGATAGCCGCGCTTATGCATCGATGGAATGAGGATCGAGCCCAGTGCCGCGGTCGAGGCGCTGGTAGAGCCGGAAATGCCCGAAAACATGACTGCGCTGAGTACAGTGGTATTTCCCAATCCGCCGCGACGATGCCCGACCAGCGCCAGCGCCATCGCGATCAACCGTTCGGCAATTCCGGCGCGAACCATCAAGCCGCCCGCGACAATATACATCGGAATGGCCAGCAGGGTAAAACTGTCGATGCCGTTATACAGCCGCCCGGGCACCAGCTGCCAGCTGATCCCCATCGCCTGCAATGCCGCCACCGCCGCCACGCCAACGGCAAAGGCGACCGGCACTGCCAGCACAAGCAGAAACAGCATCAGGACGGTCATCCCTATGACGAGTGTCATTGCGCGACCTCGGAACTTTTCTGCCTGTCATACGCGTCCGCCAAAAGCCGCAGCATTCCGATCAACCCATGAAAAACGATCAACATTCCCGCGACCGGGATCGCGGCATAGGGCAACCACATGGGCAAACGCAGCACCGTGCTGACCATCCGCGTCGTCATGCACAGGCGCAGGCCATAGTACACCATGATCAGGGCAAACCCCACCACCAGAGACCGCGTGATCAGCCCGAGAACCAGTTGCACCCCGGGTCCGGTGCGGTCCGCAAAGACGTGGATCGCAACATGGGCATTGCGCTGAACCGCCAGCGCCGTGCCCAGAAAGGCCAGCCAGACGAACAGGAAACGCGAGACCTCTTCCGTCCACGGAAAAAACAGTCCAGGCAGTTGCCGCCCCGCGACCTGCAATGTCAGCACTGCAATCAGCGTCGTCAGGATCGCGAAGCCCGCACCGGTTTCGGCGCGGGCCAGTCCTGTGTCGATCCGGGTCAACACATGCAGCGCGCGGGCCGGGACAGTGCGCAAATCAGCCATGAGTCCATTTGCCATCTTTGCCCCCTGCCCTGCTCTGTATCAGTCCATCATCGCGGCGACTGCGTCGAGCAGATCTGCCCCGATGGTGTCGCGGTGGCGCGCATGGATTTCTGGTGCCAAAGCGGCAAACGGGGTCAGATCAACTTCCTGAATTGTCACCCCAAGCTCTGGCAGCTCGCTCATCGCAAGTTCCGTCTGTTCCTGCGACAACCGGCGCTCGAACAGGGCAGCTTCGATGGCAGCCTCGCGCACCATGTCCTGTTCTTCAGCGCTCAGGTTCTGCCAGAAGGATTCAGAGACTGTGACCACAGAAGGCAACGCCGCGTGATAGGTCAGCGCGAGATAGGGCGCGACTTCCCAGTGACCCGAGTTGCGATAAAACCCGATCAGGTTCTCGGCCCCCGCAATCGCGCCCTGCTGCAAAGCGGTAAACACTTCGCCCAGCGCCATCGGCGTGGGGCGCGCACCAAAGGTCGACAATGTGTCATTATAAACCGGATTGCCAGGCACGCGGATCACCATGCCGGACAGATCATCAATGCTGGTCACGGGGGTGTTGGTATAGACATGCCGAAAACCGACTTCGGAATAGGCAAGGCCGCGCAGCCCCACTTCCGGCAGCATATCCAGCAGTTGCTGACCGATCTCGCCATCCAGCATTTCAATGAAGCTGTCCTCATCCGGGGCCAGATTGGGCAGATCGAACAGGCCGAAGGATGGCAGAAGGTTTGCCAGATGGGTGCTGCCAGCAATATTCATCTCGATCAGGCCAAGGTTCATGCCTTCGAAAATCTCGACCTGACCACCAAGTTGCGACGAGGGATAAACCTCGACCCTGATCGTTCCCTCACTGCGCTCGGCGATCAGGTCACCGAAATGCTCGGCGGCAAGATGGCGCGCATCGGCTGGGTTCAAAGTGTGGGCAAGCCGGATCAGAGTGTCACCGCTGGCTGCCAGCGGGGCAATGCCAAGCGAAACGCCAAGCGCAAGCGCAGGCAGCGCGGCGGTCGGGCAGGAAAAACAGTTGGGCATGAAGGTGTCCTCGCAGGTTAGGGCCAATAGGGCGGTTGCAATCGAGGCGTCATGATCAGGACGACTCGGGCACTGATGACTGACTAAAGACTTCGAGTGATCGTGTATGCTGCTAAATTCAGACAACTGCGGTGCAAAAGTTGCAGCGCTCGGCGGATGAGCGCCGCCAGTTGGTATGGCATGGCTCACTGAAATGGCGAATGCAGGTCAACCGGGATCAGCCCCCCAAGGGTGCCAGTCAACTGCAAGCCGCACAGGCTATTGTGAAATCGCGTGTTTACGCCCCGCATCAAGGCGGCGGGCCAACTGGTCAGCAAATTTGGCCGATGACACTGGCAATGTGCGTCCCCGCAACTGACCCAGCACCAACCGCCCCGGCGCAACATCGCGCTCATCGACGGGACGGGCGGCAAGCTTGTCATGCGCGTCCAGCGGTGCGCCATGGAGGGTCTGAAAGGTGATCACATTCTCGGCCAGAACATAATTGCGCAACATCTCGAAAGAATTGCTCTCGATGACCGGGTCCAGCCGGATCATGCGTCGTTGCAACGCCTGATCCAGCAGTTGCCGCCCTCCAAAACTGCGGTCCGGCAGGGCGACAGGGTGCGCGATGCAATCCCGCAGGCGCACCACTGGCTTTTGCAGCGCGGGGTGATCATGCGCGGCAATCGCAAAGAGGGGTTCATCCAGAACATAGATGACCTGAAGTTCTGCCTGAATCGACGGCTCGAACACCAGAACAAGGTCCACCGAAAAATCAGCCAGAGCCTGCTGAGCGCTGACATGGTCGAGCACGGTGACCGAGAATGTCACCGCCGGAAAGGCGGCGCGATAGACGCCTATTTCGCGCGGCAGCAAGGTATAGGCAACGGCGTGACTACAGGCGATGGCAACATGACCGCGACGCACCCCACTCAGATCAGCGATCTGCGAGTGCAGCTTCGCGAGGTCCGCTCGTTGGGCGCGGATATGGCGGATGGCCAATTCTCCGGCTGCGTTCAACCGCACACCGCGCGGCAACCGCTCGAAAATAGGGGTGCCGAGGTCTTCCTCGAAATCCTGAATACGGCGATTCAGTGCCGACGCCGTCAGCGAAAGATGCTCCGCCGCCTTGCGGATGGACCCTGCGCGTGCGACGGCATCGACATAGGCAAGAATACGCTGGTGTCGCACTATGGAGCCTCTTTTCAGCTGGAGCGCTACGCATTTTGCATCGCAGCGGTCGGAAGTTAGCACAGGACAGACAGAAGACAAGACGATAGCGTGATCAGGTACAGACGGATGGACGCGCTGGGGGAGATGACATGAGCGAAAGCATTTTGGTCGCCAAGGCCCTTGTCGGGCCGGATTTCCGGCCCGTTGGTCCGTCAGAGATTCATATGTCCGACGGCCGCATCACGGCGGTAACCCCGGCCCCCGCCGGAGCAAAGACCACGGCGCTGGCGCTGCCCGCCCCTGTCAACGCGCATGACCACGCGCGCCCCTTGTCCGCAACATCCTTCGGTCTGGCAGGAGAACCTCTCGAAACCTGGCTTGTCGGCCTGGGCGCAATGCCGCCCGTTGATGCAGGGCTGGCGGCACGCGCGGCGCTGGCACGCGCGGCACTGGGTGGTTCGGCTGCCGTGATGGTGCATCTTACGCGCCCCATGGGTCTGGTCCCGCTGGAAGAAGAAGTCCTGCAAATCGCGGACGCGGCGGACGCGGTCGGCCTGCGCATCGCGCTCGCACTCTCGTTGCGCGATCGAAACCCCCTGACTTACGGCGACCACGGCCCTGTGCTGGATGCTCTGTCCGCCAATGGTGACGTAGCTGCCGCAAGTCGGCTTGCCGCGACCCTCAACCGGCCAATGCCGCCGATCGCGGCACAGATCGACGCCGTGGAACGCGTGGCGGGAGCGTTGAAGGGGCGCGGCGTCGATGTGCAATTTGGCCCAACAGGTCCGCAATGGTGTTCGCCAGACTTGTTGCAGGCCATCGCCGAGGCATCAGCCCGGACCGGGCGGCGCGTGCATATGCACCTGCTGGAGACGCGCTACCAGCGGGCATGGGCAGATCAGCATTTTCCTGACGGGATTGTTCAGTTTCTGGACCGCATCGGCCTGCTTGGTCCGCGCCTGACGCTTGCGCATGGCACTTGGTGCCGGGCCGAAGAACTGGCCGCTATCGCGGCCGCAGGGGCGACCATCGCAATCAACACCTCATCGAACCTGCATCTCAAATCCGGGATTGCACCCGTAACCGCCATGAAGGCCGCGGGTGTCCGCGTGGCAATGGGGCTTGATGGGTGCGCCCTTGACGAGGATGACGACGCGCTGCGCGAATTGCGGCTCATGCGCTTGCTGCACGCCGGTCACGGGTTTGACGAGGGTTTGAGCCGGCAGGATGTTCTGAGCGCGGCCTGCCGTGCTGGCCGGGCCACGCTGGGCTTGCCGGAAGGGGGGCAGCTTGTTGCCGGGGCCCCCGCCGATATCCTGCTTCTCGATATGACAGCGCTGGACCGGGACGGACTTTTGCCCGTGGACCCCCGCGCGCTGCTGTTTGCCCGCGCGCGCCGCGAGCACATCCTCGGCCTATGGGTCGAGGGCAGACACGTAATTTCCAACCGGACTCTGGTCGGCTTGAATGCGGCAGAGGCTGAGAGCGCCTTGCGTGCCGCCTATCGCGATGCCCTTCCCGGCACAGCAGAGTTCCGCGAAGACTGGTCGAAACTGCGGCCCGCACTGGCGGCGTGGTTCCGCGACCGGATGGGCTGCTGCTAGTGTTTGCCACCTGACGAATGGTTCCAGCGCCTGTCGCGATGCCATCGCGACAGGCAGCACAGTGGGATTTTTCAGACATAGGGTTTTTGGGTGCAAAGCGGCGCAGCGTCGGGCCGCGGTGCGGCGATCGCCGGTAAGGTCTGCCATGCTTTATGGTGGGCTGATCAGGCAAGATCAGGGCTATGCGCAAGAGGCAACCAGATCGCCATGCCGGGGGCGCGGCCTGGCGATGCGCGGCGGGCCTGCGGCCCTTGAGTCCGCGCAGGGTGCGACCGCCAAAGGCTCGAAGCCCTCCTTGGGTATCTTTCGTCAGGTGGCGAACACTAGGTGTTGAGCACGCGGCTGGATGATGCGTTCCCTGCACCGCTGATGGAAGGGTATCAAGCGGTTGCCGGGATCCATGACAGGTTTTTTCGCCAGAACCAATTGAACAGGGCTTATTCATCGACCCATCCGAAGCCGTCTTCGTTTTGATTGATGCAAGCTCGGGAACTGGTGCGATATCTGGATCTGCAACAGGACCTGTTGACGCGTCGGATTTTGAACGCAGCCAGCGATCCCGGCCCCAATTGCCAGCAGGGGCTTTACATGCGGATGACCGAAAGCAGGCGTCGTGACCGCGACCAACGCCTGACCTCTGCTCTGGCGCCACTTCCAGACCTTGCGGTCTTGCAGCCCCGGCACCGGATCGCATTGCAGCGATTTCAGGATATCACCGGGGTTTTCTGTGACAGTGTCGCGGTCAGCTGCGAAATACCCCTCGGCGTGGACGACAGGTGCCAGCCGCGCCCTTGTCGTGCGGCGCCCCCTCGGCGTCAGCCTTGCTTCTCGCTCGGGCGATCCAGTCGCGCGCAGAGTTCCGCAGCCACCTCATCCAGATGAAGGCGCAAAATGGTCCTGATAAGCCGCCTGCCCCACTCGAGGACGTCAGGGAATTGACATGGCTTACCCCAGATCTGTCTGCAGCGCATACCATTTTGCTGCAGATTTCGACGCAGTTCCAATGTTTGAATGGGCGGGTCATGGGCAGCCTTGAAGGCTTCGCCCTTGAATCGTGCGGCAGGCCGCATTCGCATATAGGCTTGATCTGCATCATGGCGCACGCGATCAATCAATGGGTATCTTTGCGGCGCCAAAGTCGTCGCTATTTCAGGGACGTGCCAACCGGCAATCCGCGCCACCTTTTGGAGGGGCGTGGCAGTCGGTTGTCTGGTCTGGGTATCAGGAGTTGATCCATGAAGGATAATGTATCGGAGCCGCCGGTCGGCTCTGTTTTCCTGTTCTTTTTCATGGCTTTTGCCATCGCCTGGGGTGGCATGGGGCTGGTGTTTGTTTTTCAGGACGCGGTCGAGGCAACCCTTGGCCCGATGGGTCCCGCGCATCCGCTGTTCATTCTTGCAGTCTGGGCGCCCGCGATTTCGGCAATTCTGCTTGTCCTGTGGTATGGGGGACTGCCCGGTTTGCGCCGCTACCTGTCGCGTCTGCTTCTGTGGCGCGCCCCTGTCGGGTGGTATCTGCTTTTGATCCTCGGCATTCCGGCGATCTATTATTTCGCTGCGATTGTTACCGGGACGCTGACACGCGACTCCTTCGCCCAACCGCCGCTGCGCGACCTTCTGCCACTGGTCGCTTTCATGCTGATCCTAGGCCCGATGGAGGAGCTTGGCTGGCGCGGCTACGCCACACCGGTCTTGCAGCGCGCCATGGCCCCCATCTGGGCCGGGCTTCTGGTGGGCATTGTCTGGGCACTCTGGCATGTTCCCGCCTTCTATCTGGGCGGCACGCCGCAAAGCAACTGGGAAGTCATGCCCTTCCTCCTGGGGGCAACCGCAGTCAGCGTCATCGTCACCGCCTTCTTCAACGCGGCGCGCGGCAGCATCCTTTTGGCGGCGCTGTTTCACTGGCAACTCAACATGCCGATGTGGCCGGATACCAAACCTCTCGACATGTATCTGTTCATCCCGCTGGCCGTGATCGTGGTGTGGATCAAGCGGACCGAGATGTTCAGCCGCAAGGGCGCTGTCACCGAGGTCATGCCAGTCGCCAAAGGGCGCATATCATGAAATCCGTGATCGCCTTGTTGATGAGCCTCGTGCTGGCAGGTCCGGTCATTGCCGGGGGCCGGGTGCAGGGCGTACTTGATACCCTGCGCGCCGAGCATGGCTTTCCAGGTTCCTCGGTCGCCTGAACGGTGCCAGATGGTACTCTGCACGTGCGGACAAGTGACTTTGCCAGCCCTGCAACCGCAGTTCAGCGAGATTTCCGGCCCGGACATTGCGTTCCTTGTGGCAAAAAGTCAGGCTCCTTGCTCAGAACTCAGAAAATAGCATGATTTGAGTGTAGCATTCGAATCTGACATAACACTTTAAACCCATGCCGATGATCCCCTCACACGCAATCCAACCCGGAACCGATCTGTCGCGACATGCCGAAAGACTGCGGCGCTTCTGGAGATTGCCAGGAATTGGGCTCGGCAGGATCGGCGCTGATGGTATAGCGCAGATTGCCGTGGCTGGGCTGCGCGCGCGTGGACAACCCGATGTCATCGGTCCGGATGATAAATGGCATATCGGCTCGATCACCAAGTCGATGACGGCTCTATTGCTAGCCCGACTGGCGGCGCGGGAAAGGATCAGCCTCGACGCCCCCCTGGGCGATCTTGCGGCGCTGCCCCTGCACCCGGACCTTGCCCGTCAGAGCCTGCGCGTGCTTCTGGCACATCGCGCCGGTCTGGTGGCCAACCCGCCACGGGCTGTCTGGACTGTCACGGATGGGCGTGACCCTGACGCCCCCGAGGGGCCTTTGCGCGACCTTTTGCTGGCGCCGCAAATGCTGGCCCCACCCCGCCGCGACAAGTTCTGCTATTCAAACCTCGGCTACATGCTTGCGGGTCACATCACCGAACAGATTGGGGGCGCTCCGTGGAAGGCGTTGCTTCGGAGCGAGATCGCCGCGCCGCTGGGGCTGGGCAGCCTTGGCTTCGGACCGCCCTCCGCCCATAATCCGCAGGGGCATGGCTCGCTGCTCTCATGGCTTCTGACCCTGCGCGGGTTCGGCCCTGCACCCGGTCGCCCTGCTGCACATGACTCAGCCCTTGCCGATCTGTCACCCGCCTTCGGGCCCGCAGGTCTGGTACATCTGAGCCTGTCAGACCTCTTGCGCTATGGTGCGGCAGTGGCGGCCCTGGCCCGAGGCGATGACGGGATCGTAGCGGCACGGGTCTTCGGCGACCTTATCACGGGGCGCGATTATGCCGGCGGGTGGGTTCTTGGTGAAGGCACCCTCGGGCACAACGGGTCGAACGGGTTGTGGATGGCAGACCTGCGCATAATGACTTCTGCATCTCAGGTCACTGCGTTTGTGACGAATACCGGCAGCCTCGGGGCATTTATCGCAGCAGGTACAAGCCACTGGCGCAGGCATGAACGACGGGCCCAAGCGAAACATGGAGGGCCTTGAAGGCCCAATGTCAGGTTTGACCTCATATTTCGCGATCTCCGCACTGAAAATCTGCGCCGCGCGATATTTGGGCAGCGGGGCAAGGACAAGGCGAAAAAGCTTTGTGCTGGTGTCGCGAGCGACTTCCGCTCGGCATGATCGATATCAAGGCACGCGGCGTTCTGGACGTGTTACCCTGGCACCCACTTGCTGAATGAGGGGCTGAAAACCATGATCCGCCGCCTGATGCGCGTCACCTTATGGAGCTTTGCCGCGCTTGTCCTGCTTGCAATGGTCGGGTTTGTGTGGCTGCGCCAAAGCCCCTATTGGGACGGGATCACGCTGTTTTCCGATGCGCACAGGGCGGCGAATTTCCGCGACATGGATCGCATTTTCCCTTTCCGCGACGTGCGGCGCGGTGACAGCGTCTGGGCGTTCGACCACGATCCGCGCCCCCTGCCCCTGACCTACGCTTTCGGCGACGAGCGGCGTGATCTGGCGGCGTTTCTGGACCGCACGGAAACCACTGGCCTGATGGTTGTCCAT